>NZ_RQVC01000009.1:0-97678 GCF_003992085.1 Veillonella sp. CHU732 | reverse complement strand
AAGAATAGCACTAGCTATTTGAATAGCTAGTGCTAAGAGCTTTTTATATGAGTAGCCCCCACATTTGACAAAGAGCCCAAATTATCATAAGACAAAAAAAGGAACGTTGATCAAATATTATCAACGTTCCTTTTTATATGTTTATTCGTGTATTAAGACCCTAGATTGTCCTAGTAGATGTCTTACTGTCTCAGACAGTGAGATACACCACTCCTACAGACAGCCGGAGGCATTCTATTCTATTATATTACCTCTGTTTCGCCCACCGTTGGTATCCTTTCCACAGTAGGAAATAGATAACCGACGCAATGAGTACCACCACGGTTAAGCGACCTAAGTTATCTTGTAATAGTACCGCATCATGCCCCACAATAACCTCTAAGGCTGTGGATGGGAATTTCCCCACTAAATTAGCGATAATATAATCCCTCAAGGAAATTTGGCTAATGGCTCCTAAAGCTGTGATAATCCCACTTGGAAAATATGGAATAGATCTAGCAAAGAGCATCATAACTAAACCATTTTTACCACTAAAGTCATCCACTTTCAGCAAAAACTCGCTCTTTTCTATGACCTTATGCGCCGTGTCCCGCAAAATGTAGCGCATAATCATAAAACTAAGCACCACACCTACAGTCTCTGCTAACCAAGAAATAATAATCCCCGGCACCACACCAAATAGCAAGCCATTGGCTGTAGAAAAGAAGATGGATGGTAAAAATCCCAACGCATTGATGAGCACATCGAGGACAAAGCTAATCACCATCGCCCAGGGGCCATAGGATTGCAAAACCTCTGCCATGCGTTGTACATCGCCAGAAAGGATTAATTCCCACATATCATCATAGAAACCAGGAACAAGTACGTACACCAGTAGTCCCAGTGCTACGAGTCCACTCAACAACCCCAGTTGTATATATCGTTCCTTTTTCTTATCATTCATTCCCATACCTTCTTTTCTAGTTGTTACTTAACCTCTACCGTCTAATACTAAATTATCGTGGATCGCACGAACCGCCGTTTTAATGTGTTCTTCTCCGATAAGGCAGGAAATACTGATTTCAGAAGTACTGATAATCTCGATATTCACACCTTTGTCAGATAAAATGCCAAACATTTTCGCTGCCACACCTGGTTGTCCCAACATACCAGCACCCACAATGGATACTTTCGCCATATTTTCGTTAATCACGCACTCTTCAATAGACATGGATTGACCAAGTTCCTCAAGCACTTGTTTCGCCAAGTTCACGTCATCACGTGTGATCGTGAACACGATATCTGTCCGTTTATCATCTGTGGTCCGGATACTTTGTACGATCATGTCTACGTCGATACTCTTATTGGCCAATGCTTGAAACACTTGATGTGCCACACCTGGAATATTTTCCACCCCTACAAGACTTACTTTTGCCACATTTGTATCATCTGCAACACCTGTAATAGCGTATTGATTTGCTTTCATTGTATACTCCTCTCGAATTATCGTGCCTTCTTCATCACTGAAAGTAGATCGTACATGAATTGGCACCCCATACCGATGTCCCATTTCGACCGCTCTTGGTTGCATAACACCTGCCCCTAAGCGCGCCATTTCTAGCATTTCACCATAGGTGATTTCTTTCAATTTAACAGCCCCTGGTGCTACCCGTGGGTCTGTGGAGTATACCCCATCTACATCTGTAAAAATTTCGCATACATCGGCTTTCATAGCGCCTGCTAATGCGACTGCTGTTGTGTCAGAACCACCACGACCTAATGTAGTAATGTCTCCAGCTTCCGTCATACCTTGGAAACCCGCCACAACCACAATATTGCCGGCTTCTAACGCATCTAGCACGCGTTTCGGTTCAATATCTAAAATACGTGCTTTACCAAAAGCATCGCTCGTAGCAATCCCAGCTTGCTCACCCGTCATAGATACTGCTGCATGACCTTTCGCTTGGAACGCCAGTGCCATCAATGCAATCGTTACTTGCTCACCAGTGGACAAAAGACGGTCCATTTCACGGCCATACGGCATAGATGTGACTTCTTTCGCCAAGCTCACCAAGTCATCTGTTGTATCGCCCATGGCAGAAACAACCACCACAATACGATCCTCTGGTTGTTTGTCGCGTAATACGCGATTTACAATGTTAAATATTTTTTCAGGCGTCGCTACAGAGCTACCACCAAATTTTTTCACAATTAATGCCACTGCAATCCCTCATTTATAAGATACAAAGTATAAAACAATATCTATATTAATCTACCATACTACGCTACTAAAGTAAAGGATTTTTGTAATATTTTACTATTTTTATCATACATTTGTCTTTTTAAGGTAGATATTTCTATATATATTTTTACTATATTATACAACAGTCTATGCCTATACAAAATCTATACGTAATAATAAAGGACTGCCTCCCCCAAAGGGGCAACAGTCCTTGTCATAACCGATTCAGTTATTTGTCTAATCTTAGATTAGCCTTCTACAACGATATCTTTTTCAGATTCCCACAAACCGTGGATGTTGCAGTAAGAAGTTGCGATCAAACGACCAGATTTTTTGAAAGATGCAGTAACAACACCAGCTGCTTCAGCATGTACAGGGCCTTCGTTAGCACCTGTAGGAGCTTCGCCGTGTACGTTGAACTCAAGACGAGCTACTTCGTATGGAAGTTGTGTACCTTCTTCTACATAGTACAATTTGATCCAAGAAATATGATGTTCTACAGTGTTAGGATGAGCAATTTCTTTACCCACTTCTAATTCGATTACAACGCGTTCACCAGCTTTTACAGTGTCAGGTGCTGTAATTACTGGAACGTGTTTTTCTGTTGCAAATTCAGCTGTTTTTACATAATTTGTGATAGCCATAGGTATAACCCCCTTGAATTAATATCATATCCAAACATGGAAACCTTTCCATGTAAAGCACTAAATTAGTACACTATTATTGTACTTGTTTTTCTTCACTTACGCAAGAACTATTTTTAAGATTTTCGATGTGGTTTTTGCATACCCCTTTTATTTTCTGCAACATCTAGTAGTCAAACACATACTTAGACCACTTCAGCTAAAACTCTATACCACGCTTTGCTTTAATCCCTTGTTGATAGGCATGTTTGATAACTTTCATTTCCGTTACCGTATGCGCCAATTCAATAATCTCTGGGCGTGCATTTCGACCTGTTAAAATCATGTCTAAGCTTTCAGGTTTTGTTTTAAGCAAGTTCACTACTGTCTCTACATCTACTAAACCATAATGAATGGCATAATTGATTTCATCGAGGATGATTAAATCCCATTGACCAGACTTCACTTCTGTTTCCACCATGGCCCACGCTTCTTTGGCTGCTTGTTGATGTTCTTTCATTTTTTCTTCTGATTCTTCTTGCTTATGAAAGATAAAGCCTTTTCCCATGGATCGAATCTCTACAGTTGGTAGTAATGCAATGCCTGCTAATTCACCATAATTAGCACCACTTTTAATAAATTGTAAAATAAGAACCTTTCTACCACATCCTGCGGAACGCAATGCTACACCTAAGGCTGCTGTAGTCTTTCCCTTTCCATCTCCCGTGTTAACTAAGATTAAACCTTCACCCATCTGTCTCTCCACCTTTCTTTGAATATATGGAAATCCCATGCCAAAGCATAGGATTCCTAATGATTGTATTAAATTATTAGAATGGATTACGTATATGATACGCTAGTTTACCAAGTACATGGTCCACTGGTACAAATCCAATGAAACGGCTATCTGAAGAATGATTACGATTGTCTCCCATCACAAATACATGCCCTTCCGGCACAGTAATTGGTAAGGAGCGTTCAAACTTCATAGTCTCCTTTTTAGTATACGTCTCGTTTAGCTTTGTACCGTTTCTCCACACATGGCCTTCTTTAAACTCTAATGTATCACCTGGGCGACCGATCACTCGTTTTACCCATACATCATGGCCTTGCAAGGATGGTACTACCACACTAGCATAGTTCATCAAAGGTTCCATCACATCATCTTTCCAAGACCGTTCTCGTTGCACTCGACTATCAATGATAACGATGTCTTCATAATTTGGTACATCTCGCATAACATGAGACCATTTGCTAATTAATAGGAAATCCCCATTATGTAACGTATCCTCCATTGATTCTCCGGATACTCTCGTAGGTTGTACAATAAATATATGTGTTAACATGGCTACGATAAGAGCCACAACAATAGCTTGCAACCACTCACGAGCTTCTTTCAAAATTTGACTGCCAATAGCTGTATCTTTTTCCATAGTTCCTCCTATTCTAAGGATGCGTACTAATACGTATCTTGTAATCATCGATTAATGAATTGATTTTTTGCCGAACTGCCCACCGAATACATCATGTACATCATTGATGGTGATGAAAGCATTGTCATCCACTTCATAAATAATATCTTTCAATTTTGTTAATTCCAACCGTGTTACCACACAGTAAATGATACGTTTTGGAGTCTTTGTATACGCCCCTTCACCATATAGCAAAGTGACACCACGCCCCAATCGATGCATCACTACATCAGCCACTTCTTCCGATTTATCGGTGATGACCATAACGCCTTTCGATTCTTCTACACCCGTAATGACTAAGTCCATCATTTTATAGGCTACGAAATAAGCAATCAAGGAGTACATAGCGCTATTCCAATCGTATACAAAACCTGCCGCTCCTAAAATAAAGAAGTTTAGGAACATAACGATTTCACCTACCGAAAAGGAACTCTTTTTATCAAAGATAATGGCTACAATTTCCGATCCATCTAAGGACCCACCATTTCGTATAATAATGCCTACCCCAAGGCCTAGAATAATACCACCGAAGACTGCGGCTAACAATGGGTCATGCACAATAGGCGGCACATGATGCATGAAAGCAGAAAATACGGAAATGCACGCTATGGCAAATAAGGTAGATATAGTAAAACTTTTACCAATTTGCATATACCCTACATATAAAAATGGTAGATTAATCAACATAACTAGTACACTGAATGAGATACCAGATAGCTTACTTGCCATTAAGGCAATACCTACCACACCACCATCAATTAGGTGATTTGGCACTAAAAATACATCTAGTCCATAGATATAAATCACAGCACCTATAATCATCATACAGTATCGCATAGCCATATCTATTAATTTTCGTTTTCTGCTTTTATGTTCTTTCATCCTTTGGATACTCACTCCTTATTTGTTACTAACCAACGTTCTCCAATAATCCATGCCGTAATATCATCCACAGGAACTGGAGGGTATAACATGCCTTTTGGCACTAATTTTCGCCACCCTGTAGGTGGATGTACTTCAAAATAACGGCGCCTTGCCTCTTCTGTGGTATGCTTTTCGTTGACAAAGGTAAATATTTTTCCTTGTTCTTCCGCTACCTGTTTTACCATACTCCCTACCGCTTTATGATTGGTTCCATTCCCACATGCTAAAACGGATACCTTAGGATACATGGTTAACAGAGATTGTAATTCACACATTACGGAATCGGTAGGCACAATATCCATCATCATTAATTGAGATGTTCTAGTAAGAATCGCAATTCCGGTTTTATCACGCCCTGGGTCAACTGCCAATACATAAGGTTCCAATGCCATTGTCTACACCTCACTGATTTACCGGAATAACACGCAACATAATTTGTACCGGTCCACTAGTGAAAGTATCTTCTCTAGTCACAGCCTCTAATCGTACAGGACCACGTTGATTTTCGACTTTTCGTATCGTAGTAAACAGCTCATTGCCAGGTAGAGAACCCACTTCTCCAGTAATTGGATCAGGCAAGATACCGTGTTTCTTTGCCTCTACATTGACTTCTTTTAAGAACGCCAACACTTGGTCTTGTGCACTCTTACCTCCATCGATAACGGATGACCAAAGGACTGTATCCTTTTTGAAAATCATATCATGAGGATATGCATGAATTTCAGCTAGTGCTGGTTCGCCATAAATAATGTTGGCAGATGCTGTGACCCGAATCATCAATGGTTTATCTGTAGAGGCCACTACTTTTGCTACTTCATTCAAATTATCTCGACTCACATAAATCACTGTTTTTTCCTCTTCCATTTGGAATCGATTCAAAATGAGGCGATTCGTATCTTTCAAGAAACTGGTTAAGGCTGCCATACTTTCCACTTCCCCTAAACCTGGACGAATCACTGCTTGAGATAAAACTTCCCCATTGCGGAATACTACATTGCCTTCACGAACATGATTGATACCATCCTCTAATTCTTTTGTTGTTATTTGCAGGTCTTGTACATGACTTTCTAGTTGCGTCCGTACATCTTCTAAACGTCCTACTTCAGCATTGGATGCCACTAACTTATGCTCTGCCTCTGCGTAGGCATCCTGGATCGACACCAGTTGATCTCCCATACTTGTCAAGGCTCTACGAGTTTCTTCTAATTCTTCTTCCGTTGCTTGCACATCACTTTGTACCTTTTGTAATTGTTTATTTTTTTGATTCAATTCATCATTACTTTGTTGCAATGCTTTCGTTTTTTGATCGATATCTGCTGAAAGTTGTGCCATCTCGGCTTTCAATTTATCCATTCCGAATAAAGCAGTACGTACATTGTTAGATGCAATACTAAGCACGCCCAATGTGGCTGCGGAAATTAAAATACCCGTTACTATGGTCACAATGATAGAAGTATACTTAGGGCGCAACCCAAACAAACTCATGCGCCGTTTCCCTACTTTTGTGCCTATTTTATCGCCTAAAAATGCAATTAATCCCCCCATAATGGTAATGATGAGGAGAATCCGAAGTCCCACTAACATAGCCGTATACCTCAATGTCAAATACTAGTCCTATATCTTTACTTAGTATATCAAAATCCCTAGTACACTACAATGGTTGTACAAGAAAAGGTCTCAATATACCTCGCTTAATACAGTGATAAAAGAGTAGCACTACCTAGTCGATTAGTAATGCTACCCCTATACCCTCTTATTTATTTAGATACTCTCCAGTTTAAATATAAACCAGCTATGACACCTAATGTATTCGGAATCCAAGCCGCTAGCAACGGTGGTATCGCCCCACCTTTACCTAAGGCGCCTGACAATGTCATAACCCCATAATAAATGAAGATAACTAGCACTGAGATACCGAATCCAATAGACGAACTGGACCGTTGTTTTTGTAGGCCTAATGGTGCGCCTACTAAAGCAAATATAAAGCTTGCCACTGGAATGGTAAATCGTTGATACATTTCCATTTGCCATTCTGTAATCTTACCACCCGTAGCTTCCATCGCTTTGATTTGCTGTCTAATCTCTTTAATAGTCATCTCTTCTGGTTTGCGTTGAGAGCGACTAATTTTATCTGGGTCTTGCGTTATTGGAAGTACTTGTTCTTCAAACTTTAATGTACGATCAATACCCTCACCAGACGCATTGATATCGTAAATAGTACCGTCATGCATAATCCAGTATTGACCATTCCAATTTGCTGTTTTAGCACGTTCAATTTGTGTCACTTGTCCATCTGTAAATTGCTGCACTGTAATATCGGACAGTAATTTAGTAGAACTATCATATTTTCCTGCGTACATTAAGGTATTAATCTTTTTGTCAGCCAAAGTCTTCAACACAATATGTTCCTGCGTTTGCGGTGTAGCACGTTTCATAATTTCCTCGCGAATAATCGTTTGATACGCATGATTCGCAGCTGGTACCACATACTCATTGAACGCAATGGAACATAGGGAAATTAAGAATGCCATAATATACACTGGTGTAGCCAAACGCAAGAAGTTTTGACCCCCTGCACGCATGACAATAATCTCACTACTACCACTTAATCGACCAAATGTCATCAAAGATCCTAATAGGACAGACATAGGGAACGTCAATATGACGATATTTGGCAATGCCAATAGAAATGCTCTGGTCACAGACCACAAACTAGCTCCGTATTCTGTAATGTACTGAGCAATCCGAAATAGGGTGCCCGTACCAATAAATATACTGGTAAAGGCAAAAATCCCAAACAGAAATGGGCCTATGAAAGCTTTCAATATATATTTATCTAAAATTCTCATACCCACTCCTACATTCGGAAATCATCACCTAAATAAAACTTACGAGCCACATCGCTCGTAGCCACTTCATCAGCGGTACCTTCTAATAATATAGTCCCACTATTTAAGATGTACGCCTTATCCACAATCCCTAACGTCTCACGCACATTATGGTCTGTAATAAGCACCCCAATACCACGATCTTTCAAATGGCGAATTATGGATTGAATATCTGCTACCGCAATAGGATCAACCCCTGCAAAAGGCTCATCTAGCAATATAAATTTAGGATTTAAAGCAATGGCTCTAGCAATTTCTACACGACGGCGCTCACCACCAGACAACTGAATGCCCAAGCGGTCACGCACGTGAGTGATATGGAATTCTTCTAGTAACGATTCCATTGTATCCTTTTGTTCTGCTTTAGAAAGATTGGTGGTTTCTAGCATGGCTAAAATATTATCTTCTACTGTTAAATTACGGAAGATGGATGCCTCTTGTGGCAAATATCCAATACCATAGGCAGATCGCTTATACATCGGCATGTGGGTCACATCTACATCGCCAATACAGATACTCCCTGAAGTCGGTTTTTCTACACCAACAATCATATAAAACGTAGTTGTCTTTCCAGCACCATTAGGACCTAACAAGCCTACAATTTCGCCTTCTTCAACACGGACACTGACTTTGTCCACTACATTTCTTGATTTATAGGTTTTCACTAAATCCTTTGTTTGAATAAACATAAACTCTCCTTACTTTGGAGTAATGATTAATGTACTACGCCCACCAAGCGTTTCTGCACTATTGTCACTAAGTTCTATCTTTAACTCTGGAGCTTCTAGGATATTCCCATTTTGAACCGCCCTAGCATTACCTTTTAAATAGGCTACCCCATCATTCTGATTTGGAGTTTGCGTGTACACCGCCTCATCTGCTGTAGCATTGACATTACGACTAGCGCTAGATAAGGTTACATTCCCTTTAGCCGTCGCAGATATTTGATTAGTAAAAGCTGTAATATGTTGGCCTGTCAATACATTATCTGCCATCACTAATTGTCCATGTCCAATAATCTCGCCATATCCAGTTTCTGTATTATAATTCACTTGATCACCGAACAATTGACGGTCATCCTTCTGTAGATGTACATTACCTGTGGCATCAAATTGGTGATTATGTAAGACATGCACTTCACTAGCCGCCATGGACATATTGTTACCAATCATGCTCACGCCACCTGTTAAAAATCCTTCTTCACCTTTTGTATTGTACCAACCAGAGGCACCTGTCATAGTTTTATCATCTTTTGTAATGACCACACTGCCTTTGGCTTCTGCTCGACCACTGATACCATCATATGTCAACTGATCGGCAGTAATCATTATATTTCCATTGCCAGCAGGATTTGCATCCGTTGGCGCTGCCCATACGGGAATCATCATGACACCACCCATAAGAGCTGCCATGAGTAAACGTTGTAGTTTCATGAATTTCCTTCCTACTTGCGAATCAATCTAGCATGACCTTTTGCTGTCACTTGTTGCAATATCATATCCCCTTCTAATGCATCACCTTCTAGTGTAGTATCTGCATCAGTATAGGTAAACTTAGAAGTAGATTTAAATACCTGTTCCTTACTAGTATATTCTAATCCTTCTGTACGAAGACTAGCTCCCGTACTGGAGGTAGCCTCAATACCACCGGATAAAGTAATTTGCCCATGATCCTTAGATACTAGTCCTTTAGGCGCTTTTACGGTGAGTATGGTTCCCTCTTTATGAAAGGTGCCTGTCACATTTTCTAAGGTAATGACTTTCGTCGTTTGATCAAGACTAATTTTTTCAGCTTTTACTGACCAAATAAGTTGTCCGTTTTTTTCTTCTTTCAGTTCTGTACCATTAAAGCTAATGGAATTACCCGATGGTCCTAACGATGTCGTATCAGTGCCACCATATAGGAAGTATCCAAAACCTAAGAGAATTAAAATGCCTACCACAATCGCGAGGAGAAGTTTTTTATTGTTCTTCATGCACAGCCTCCCGCACTTGTAGTTTATGTTCAATATCTGTGATTTCATGAATTTTTGTATTCCAACGATGCTGGAACCACAACCATTCATCAGGATGTTCTTTAATAAAAGCTTCTGTTATCTTAACAGTTTCTTCCGTAAGGCGGAACATATCTTTCTCCACATCACCAGTATCTTTATAATGAAGTGCTGGCAAGATATGAACAATATGACCATTCTCTTTACGAGATGCAAAGACTGGCACTACAGGAGCTTTAAACTTTTTTGCAAAGGATGCTGGTCCCGTTACCGCTGATGACTCTTGCCCTAAAAACATCACCGGTAATCCTGTGTACCAGCCATCTTGATCCGCTAAGAAACCTAATAGTTTCTTTGCCTTCATCGCTTGTGCAGCGCCTCTCATTTCGGAGCCACCACGAGCAAATACTTCTAATCCCACCATTTCTCGGTATTCGTTCATCAATCGTGTGAATTGAGCATTCGGTTGCTTTTTTACAATTGTTGTAGACGGATATCCATGCGCTGCTAGGGCCGCTCCCATCCATTCCCAATTGCCTACGTGAGCCGTCAAAATCACAACACCTTTATCTTCCGCCACGGCTGCATCTAGGTGTTCTAGCCCTCGCATTTCAATATGTTCTTTTATGAACTCAGGTGTCAAATTAGGCATATATAGTGTTTCCATAACAGAACGCCCCAAGTTTTTAAAGAGTCGTCCTAATATGGCATCTGCTTCTTTTTCATCTATGGAAAGGCCAATCATCAGATTATGTAATCCTCGTTTGACCTGTTTTTTACCTACTAATCTATATAAAGGTCCTAGAGATGCTCCAATGGATAAGATTGTAGAATAGGGTAATGCACAAACTAATTTACTAATCGTCTTTAATGCTGTATATTGCCATTCTCCCGCCATGAAAGCCTCCTTTCTACTGACCTGCTTGGTAGGATTCTTCACGATATGAGCGTACCGCATCCTCCCAAAGTCCTTCTCGTTTTAAAATATACTCAACTGCTTCACGCACTGCTCCCTCACCACCCTTGGCTTGGCAGATATAGTGAGCTACTTCTTTTATCTCTGGTACACCATCTAGTGGTGTCATAGCTAACCCCACCTTAGACATGATGCCTAAGTCATTGAGATCATCGCCCATATAGGCTATTTCATGAGCCTCTAACTCTAATGTATGTAAGAGTTCTTGTAATCCTGCACTCTTATTATGACTTCCCATTTGGATATGAGAAATCTTTAATTCTTTCGCCCTTCGCTCTACCATAGGAGAGGTACGCCCCGTAATAATAGCAGTTTGTAATCCCATCCGGTGTGCTAAGGCTAATCCTAATCCATCTTTTGCATGGAATGCTTTGATTTCTTCTCCACTAGATGTATAGACAATCTCACCTTTCGTAAGAACACCGTCTACATCTAAGGCTAAACAACGTATCGCCATTACACAATACCTCTTCGCAACAAATCAGTAATATGTACTAAGCCAAGACTTGTTCCATCTTGACCAACAACTGGTAATACGGTAATAGGTCGAGGTTGATTTTTCTCCATCATATGAAGAGCTTCTGCTGCCAACTTATCCTTTGTAATAGTACGTGGTGATTTAGTCATCATATCTTCCACAGACCATACTAGGAAATTACATCCAGAATCTAAACCGCGGCGAATATCTCCATCTGTTACAAGACCAATTAACTTGCCTTCTTCATCTATTACATTGGCTGCTCCCAGTCCTTTATTAGTCATAACAAATAAAGCATCTTGCACGGTAGCCCCTTTATGAATAATGGGATTATCGTTTCCACTATGCATAATATTTTCTACGGTTAGCAATAATTTGCGACCTAAAGAACCACCCGGATGGAATACAGCAAAGTTCTCTGGCGTAAATTTATGTTGATCTAATAAGCACACTGCCAAGGCATCACCTAATGCCAATGCAGCAGTAGTACTGCTTGTAGGTGCTAATCCTAATGGGCACGCTTCTTTATCTACGCATACTACCAAGACTACATCAGAGTTTTTTCCCAATGTAGAACTCGGATTGCCCACTACAGAAATTAATTTAGCACCAATGCGACGTAAGGAAGGCAATAAGCTAATGACTTCACTAGTTTCCCCACTATTTGAGAATGCTAGTACTACATCATCAGATGTAACCATACCTAAATCGCCATGTACCCCTTCACCAGGGTGTAAAAACAATGCAGGTGTACCGGTACTCGCCAATGTAGCCGAAATTTTTCGTGCAATATGTCCAGATTTTCCCATACCTGTACAGACCACCCGTCCTTTAGAGGCTAAAATTAACTCTACTGCCGTTTCAAAACGATGGTCTAATGTTTCAATTAAGTCTAACACTGCTTTTGATTCTTCTTGGAGCACCTGTGATGCCCGTTCAAGTATCTTCATAGTTCACCTGCATCCTTTACATCTGTACTATTTTTTTACGATTTTGTCGATAGCCACTAAATCAGTTAATAATTCTTCTAGAGAATCTAAATATAACATATTTGGTCCATCTGAAAGCGCTTCTTCTGGATTATCATGGACTTCAAAGAACAATCCATCTACACCACTGGCTACTGCGCCACGAGCTAAATTAGCCACGAACTCACGTTGACCAGAAGACGCTGTACCCGCTCCACCTGGTAATTGTACGGAATGTGTAGCATCAAAGATAACTGGATAATCGAAAGAGCGCATAATTGGGAAGGATCTCATATCCACCACTAAGTTGTTATAGCCAAAGCTAAAACCACGTTCAGTAAGCATCAAGTTTTGATTGCCAGATTCTTCCATTTTCTTCAATACATTGCTCATATCTTTCGGAGCCATGAATTGACCTTTTTTCACATTCACGCATTTTCCAGTCGCTGCTGCTCCATATACCAAGTCAGTTTGCCGGCATAAGAAAGCCGGAATTTGAAGAATATCCAATACTTCTGCAGCTGGTTCAATTTGAGTAATATCGTGGATATCACTTACCACTGGTACTTGTAACTCTTCTTTGATGGCTTTCAAAATTTCTAAACCTTCTACGAGGCCGGGACCACGGAAGGAAGAATAGCTCGATCGATTGGCTTTATCAAAAGAAGCTTTGAACACATATGGAATGCCAACTTTATCGCAAATCGCTTTGGCACGACGGCCAATCTCTAATGTGCGTTCATAGCCCTCTATTACGCAAGGACCTGCTAATAAAAATAAGCCTTTGCCTCCACCAAGTGTGAGATTGCCTACTTGTACTGTTTTCATACTATCTCCTCTCTAAACGAAATCGTTTATACTTCTAATTGGTGAAATATTTCATTCACTCGTTTTAAATCTTCTGGTGTATCTACTCCAACAAAACGCTGATTTGTAGTAATCACCCGGATGGTATATCCATTTTCTAAAGCTCGTAACTGTTCTAAGGATTCAGTTAATTCTGCTGGTGTTGGTTCCATCTTAGCATAGGTTAATAGGAACTGACGATTATATCCATACATACCTACATGCTTCAATGGCGGTGCCACGAAGGCATGTCTTGGGTAGGGAATTAAAGACCTGGAAAAATACATGGCATTTCCTAGGCGATTTACAATTACCTTAACAGCGCTAGACTCATTGTATTCTTCTTCTAACAAGGGACAGCCTACTGTTCCCATTTGTAGGATTGGGTCTTCTTTGAATTGACGTGCCAATGCATCGATAAGGGACGCATCAATGAGTGGCTCATCGCCTTGCACATTAATAATCACGTCAATATCAGTTCTTGCAGATGCCACTTCCGCTAAGCGGTCAGTACCCGTTAAGTGGTCAGCTCTTGTCATCATCACCTGTCCACCAAATTGAGTAACAGCATCATACACTCGTTCATCATCAGTAGCCACGATGACCTCATGAATTTCCGTCGCTTTCGACACTTGCTCATAGACCCGTTGAATCATTGGTTTGTTACCAATCATCGCTAAGGGTTTACCCGGTAATCGTGTAGATCCATAGCGCGCTGGAATAATACAAGCTATACGCATATTATTTCCCCTTTGCTATTTGCAACACATAGGATTTAAAATCGTCTTCACCTTTGGTAAATTCGATACCAATCACTAATACATAGACAGGAATCTTCAAATCTTTAATTGCACGTACTTGAGATAATTTCACTGCATCTTTTTCCGTTGTAATAATACCTTGAATCCCTGTTTTAAAACAATGTTGCCACAGTTTCACAACATCTTCTTCACTATAATCATGATGGTCACCAAAACTCATCATATCCTGTACCGTGAATCCGTAACCTTTCAAATTAGAAATGAAAGAGCTCGGTTGTCCGATACCACTAATCGCTAATAAAGGAGTCCTATCATAGTCACTAATATCATGAATCGGGCCATTATGGCTCCATTCTTCCAAGGTTTGAAAACCTACCGTTTGATGAATGGTTTCTGCCACCGGAACAAGAGGTGCTAAAGAATGAATCTCTTCACGGAGTGCTTCCAGTTGTTCAGGCTCTACTTGATTCGTTTTCGTTAACACAATATAGGTAGCCCGCTTCAAATTTGTCAAAGGTTCTCGTAGCAACCCTCTTGGCAACACCGCACCATAGCCAAATGGATGGCTGGCATCAATCAATACAATATCTGCATCACGGCCCAATGCTCGATGTTGAAACCCATCATCTAAAACAAGTACATCAGATTGCATATCGTCTACAGCAATCTTAGCTGACTCCACGCGTTTAGAGCCAATAATGACATTTGCATTCGGTAATGTTTTAGCTAATAACCAAGCTTCATCACCGCTGATAAAAGAGGACACATCTACCGACCCTTGTCTAGATACGACGATGGATTTTTTATTATTGTCCGCTTTGTATCCACGACTTAAGACACTCACTGTATGTTGGTCTGTATCCAATACCTCACACACGTATCGCACCATCGGTGTTTTACCTGTACCACCAACTGTAATATTGCCTATACTAATGACTGGCACTGGCATGTGTAACACTCTATGTGGATGGTTATACCGTTCATTGCGATATTCCACGACTCTTTCATAGACCTTGCTAGCCGTTTCTAAACCACCACGAAGAGCATCTCCCAAAGAGCCTTGCATCTGTCCGCTGATGATATGTTTAAAGAGTTGTTCTCCTTTCATGAGTAAACCTCCTCCGTATCCCTCTAGTATAGCCTAGGATATTAAAACTTAGATGAACCGATTATGGAACAATGTGAAAGCGTTCAAAGAGACGTCGTAATTCTTCTGTGTTGCGCTGTGTAGCACCACGATTTTCGCTAACTACTTCTAAACAGTGGAGACTCATTTCTTCTCGCATAGTTTGGTTAGCACACAACGTTTGCAATACCTCTAAGAGCTCTTCTTCATCATGTACCATCGTACAAGCTCCTCGGGAACTCAATAAACTATAGATTTCTTTAAAGTTAAACATGTGCGGTCCTACAATAATCGGCTTGCCATGAGCAGCTGGTTCCAAAATATTATGTCCTCCCGTTTTGACCAAGGAGCCTCCAACGAAGATAATATCCCCTAAACTATACAGACGACCTAACTCACCAATAGTATCTAAAATCACCACTGGAATTTCTTCGTGTACAGGTTCTGTCATCGTGCTTCGGCAAATCGCTTTCAGCCCATATTTTTGAGATAATGCTTTTACATCATTACCACGCATAATTTCGCGAGGTGCTATGAGCAATCTCGCATTAGGATAGGATTGTAAAATTTCTTTGAAAGCCTGGAATAGTTTATCTTCTTCCCCTTTATGCGTACTACCTGCCACAATGATAGGATGATTATGTCCAAACCCAAACTCATGTTGTAATTGTTCTTTTTCTTCATCTGTAACCGTTGCGTAGGTTTGATCATACTTAGTATTTCCTGTGACAGTCACTTCTTTCACATTCGCACCTAGTACAGAAATATATTCCGCATCTAATTTTGATTGCATACAGAATCGATCGATGGAGCCCAACATATCCCTCATGAATGACTTAATATGCATGTATCGTGACATAGAACGATCACTAATACGACCATTCACCATCATGACTGGAATTTTTTCATCTTTTGCAATACGAAGGAAATTAGGCCAAATTTCTGTTTCTACCAGTAAAATAGCGATAGGTTTTATAATGTTCAAGATTCTTCGTGTCAAGAAAGGTAAGTCCAAAGGAAAGAAAATAATTCCTTCTGCTTCTGGTATGATACGTCGTGCCATAGCATGACCCGTAGCAGTAACTACGGATACAACTACTACTGCATCAGGAAAGCTCTTTTTAATATCTTTCACCAAAGGGCTTGTCGCTACAATTTCTCCTACAGACGCCGCATGTAACCATATGGCACGCTTGCCTTCTATTTTTTTCATCAATGTGCTCGGCATGAATCCCGCACTTTGTTTTATACGCTCATAGAATCCCTCTTCAAAGGCTAACCGGTAGAGAATCACCGGTATCAAGCCAATCCAATAGATAATGAGAAGTATATTATATATCCAGTACATAGTTTATCCTTTTCCGGCAAATTGAACAGAATATAAATGACTGTACAAGCCATTCAACGCTAATAATTCATCATGTGTGCCTTCTTCTACAACACAGCCTTGTTGTAGGACCACTATATGATCGGCATGTTTAATAGTACTCAATCTATGAGCAATCACTAAAGCCGTTCTATTTTTCATTAATCGTTCTAATGCTTCTTGTACAATTTTTTCACTTTCAGTATCTAAGGCTGAGGTAGCTTCATCAAGGATCAAAATACTAGGATTCTTCAAGATAGCTCTTGCAATGGCAATGCGTTGACGTTGACCGCCAGACAAGGAATTACCACGTTCTCCTACTACCGTATCAAATCCATTTGGTAATTTTTCGATAAATTCATAGGCATTCGCTGCTTTAGCTGCCGCAATGATTTCTTCGTCTGTTGCATCTAGACGACCATACAAGATATTTTCACGTACAGTCGCATTGAATAACATCGTATCCTGCGGTACTAAACCAATATTTTCTCGTAAGGACGTAAATGTGACATCTCGCACATCTACACCATCAATGCGAATGGCGCCACCTGTTACATCATAAAAACGTGGTAACAAGTTCGCTATCGTTGACTTACCGGCTCCAGAAGGACCAACAATCGCTACAGTTTGCCCTTGTTTTACCGTTAAATTAACACCTTTTAATGCCAAATTATCCTCATCATAGGCAAATTGTACATTATCGAATTCTACAGTTCCTTGTACATCCGTTAATGCTTTTGCCGTTGGGGATTCTTTCACATGCGGTTCTGTTTCTAAAATATCAATGACACGATCTCCGGCTGCCATCGCTTTTTGCAAGTTACCATACACCTGAGTTAAGCGTTTCACAGGATTTGATAGATTAATGGCATAAATTAAGAATGCAATCAAGGATCCTGCTGTAATATAACCTTGTACTACAGAATATCCGCCATACCATAAAATAATGACTACAGCAATAGCTGCTGCAAATTCCACCATAGGTCCCATGACAGCAGTTAATTTTGTAGCTTTCATAGCAGCATCAAAGTTATTTTGGTTCTCTTGTTCAAATCGCTTAAATTCATATGTTTCACGAGCAAAAGAACGAATCACACGAACACCGGAGATAACTTCTTGTAAAAATGCCGTAATATCTGCTGTTCTACCTTGTACCTCATGGCCTGCAGAGCGCAATTTTTTACCAAATATATTGGTTAATCCTAACACGACAGGAACAATAATCAATGTTAAAAGGGATAGTTTCCAGTCCAAGTAAAACATGAATACTAAGGACCCTACTAAGGTAACGCCTTCTGTCATAAAGGATATAAGGTTATCCACAATAGCTTGTTGCAAAGCACCTACATCACTCGTAACATTACTCATAATAACCCCTGTTTTACGGCGGTCAAAATAAGCTTGGTCTAACTTTTGTAAATGCTTAAACAAGGTTTCACGAATATCGATAACCACACGTTGCCCTACATAAGCCATCGTATAGTTTTGCCCATATGTAGCAAATCCACGAAGCAAGAAAATGATTAAGATGGCGACAACAATTAACGTTAATAAGCCTAAGTCTTTATCTTGCAATACTCCATCCACTACATTTCGGATTAACCATGGTACTACCAAATATCCCATGGCAGCGGCAATCATACAAAAAATCCCTAAGATGAGTCGCATTCTATATGGCAATACAAACGCCAATAGTTGTTTATAACGATTCATTTATGCCTCCTTCATTGCTACTGATGCAATGACATCAGCTACACGTTGCACCGCTCCCGGTGCCCCTAATTCTACTTTCACTTGTGCTAAATCAGCTTTCATCTGCGTATATGTCGCTTCATTATCTAAGATATTAGCTAGTTCTCGTTCTACATTTTCTGACGTTACGTCCCCTTGTAATAATTCAGGAATAATACGCCGTTTTGCCATAATATTAGGTAATCCAATATGGTCAATTTTAACCAATAGTTTACCGATTCCATACGTGACAGATGCCACTTTATAAATCAACACTGTAGGTACATTCATTAATGCTGTTTCCAAGGTCGCCGTTCCAGATGCCGCAATACAAGCTGTACAAATCTGCATTAAATCATAGTTATGACCTTCTGTAACAGTAACTGGCACAGAATAAGCTTGTAATATTCTATCAATATCTTCTTTGGGTATAGTATGTGCTCTCGGTAAGAAAAATTTCAAATCTTTGTGATTCTCATATAACCGTTCAGCGGCTGCTAACATGGTAGGTAATAAGCCTTCTACTTCTTGTTTGCGACTGCCTGGCATCAAGAGAATATTGCGACTTGTTGTATCTGCACCGAAATGAGCAAGAGCTGATTCATAGGACATGGTAGGATGTACAATATCTACTAAAGGATTTCCTACAAATTCCACATCTACGCCAAATTCACGATATGCCTCCGCTTCAAACGGGAAAATAGAGGCTACTTTTGTTACTGTTTTGGCGATATCCTTACCTCGGCCTTTATTCCAAGCCCAAATGGTTGGCGCAATGTAGTACACCACAGGGATATGTAATTCTTTTGCCACCTTAGCTAGCTTCATGTTAAAACCTGGATAGTCAATACACACCAACACATCTGGCTTTTCTCGTAGCATAGCTTCTTTTAAGAAACTGCGAAGTTTAAAAAAGGTAGGTAAATGTTTTAGTATTTCAACGATGCCGATAAACCCTAGTTGCTGAATATCATAAATAATATCCACACCAGCTTGTTTCATCAAATCTCCGCCCATACCAAATAGCTGTGCTTCCGGATATTTCTCCAATAAAGCCTTCGCCACACTGGCGCCGTGCGTATCTCCTGATGCTTCACCAGCAGAAAACATAATCTTCATGTTTACTCCTCATCCGGCCCTTCTACGGCACAGATTACGATCCCTAATTCATTTGCTTTTTGCAGCACTGCTTCTTGTTCAACAAAAATCGTCCGTTTTGCTTCCATAGCTAACACCTTACAGTTACTGCTAATCATAGATTCTAAGGTCTTCATACCTACTGCAGGAACATCGAAACGTACATCTTGATTAGGTTTTGCAGTTTTTACCACCACAGCACCTTCACGCCCCAAGGCCCCGCCTCGTTTGATACACTCATCTGTTCCTTCAATAGCTTCAATGGCCATCGCTGCTTGTTCTTTCACTACTACAGTTTGACCAATATCGAGAGCTCCCATTTGTTTGGCTAAGGTAAAGCCAAACTCAATATCTAGTTGCTCCACCTCTGTTGGTTTTCGAGTTGTCATCACACCCACCGGAGGCATAAGAGAACGCATGTATTTTGTTTGATCTGCTACAGATAGACCTTCTTTTTCTAATTCATCCACGATGGCCAACATGATCGTATCATCTTTACGATTACGCAAACGATTCAATAATTTAATGGTACGCATATCTGGAATGGTTGTTATCTTTTTATAGAGATGTTCCTTTGTCACTTTACCTAACATCGTTACATCAGTGACACCTTCTTTGAGGAACGTTTTAATCACTGTATCTGATTTAAAGACGCTGATTTGGTAGTATGCATCGGCCTCTGCTTGCAATTCAGGAGCACCATTTGTCACAACAGATATGACCACAACTTCATAGCCTTCATGTTGAGCTGCTCGCATAAATTCAACTGGCAGATTTCCAATTCCTGCAATCAATCCTACTTTCGCCATAACGCCTCCCACTAACTTTTAATTATAAAAATCCTAATCTATATTATATCACATAAAGGAGACAAATGGCATGAAAGTTCACAACAAAAAATACATGGCAAAGGCATATGTCATATACCTTCACCATGTATTTTAATTTCTAATTAATCTCTGCGTACACGCATGATACCACGATCTGCATTACGTAAGAAACGTAGCATATGTTCAATCTCAACAGAGGATGTTAAATTTAACTCCATTTCTTCAATGGCTTTAGATAAACTATAACCACTACGATAAATAATACGGAATGCTTTCTTCAATTCACGACGTACTTCTTCAGATACACCCGCACGTGCAAGACCCACCGAGTTCAGTCCGATGACATGTGCTGGCTGTCCATCCGCAATCACATAAGGAGGGATATCTTGTACAACTTTCGCCATACCACCTACCATAGCATTGCGTCCAATTTTTACAAATTGATGGACCCCGGCGATGCCACCGATGACAACCCTATCTTCTACGATTACGTGACCTGCAAGGCCTGCACAGTTACTCATAATTACATTATTGCCAACGATACAGTTATGCGCTACATGAGTACACGCTTGGAACAAGCAATTGTTGCCAATTCGCGTTTCTTCACCTTCCCCTGTGGCACGACTAATAGTTACGAATTCTCGAACTACTGTATTATCGCCAATGATGCAATAACTTTTTTCACCTTTAAATTTTAAATCTTGAGGTTCTAAACCGATAGCACAACCTGGGAAAAATTCATTATTTTTACCAATCGTTGTCCAGCCACCAATCACTACATTAGCACCGATTTTAGTACCATCTCCGATTTCAACATGTTCTCCAATGACTGCACCAGGACCAATAATAACATTTTTACCAATTTTTGCATCCGGATGTATGACTGCAGTACTATGAATTTCAGATGTTGCATTTTCCATGCCAACTACGATCATCTGTGTCACTCCTTATATTTTGAAAGTTATTCTGGCTTCACTAAGGCGAACATGTACTCACCACTTGCCACCAATTTATCACCAACATACGCACGACCTTCCACTTTACCCATACGGCCTTTGATTTTTACTACATCAGCTTCGATACGTACTTGGTCACCAGGTTTTACAGGGTGACGGAAACGCACTTTATCAATACCTGTAAACATTGGCGTTAAACCACGATTTTCTTCAGGATACAAGAGTGCAATCCCACCAACTTGAGCAATCGCTTCTGTAATCAATACGCCTGGCATCACAGGATTACCTGGAAAGTGACCCATGAAATGTGGTTCATTGAATGTACAGTTTTTAAGACCTACCGCACGTTTCATTGGTTCCATTTCAATAATACGATCTACCAATAAAAATGGATAACGGTGTGGTAGAATTTCCATAATCTCTTCAATTGTAAGAATCATGTTATGCCTCCTCTTGCATTTCTTTTAAAATTTCTCGACTTAATCGTGAGTTTAAATTATGACTTGATTTTACAGCAATAATATGGCCTTTTAAATGACCTACTAAAAATAAATCGCCTAATATATCTAAAATTTTATGTCGCACTAATTCGTCAGGGAAATTAAGTTCTGATAAGCAGGTTGTATCATCATAGACAATGACATTTTCTGTGGACCCACCTTTTGCCAGTCCCATCGCTTGTAATTGTTCAATTTCCTTTGTGAAACCAATCGTTCTAGCTGGTGCAATCTCCGTGGCAAACACATCAGGATTAATTTCATAATCTGCATGTTGTGTACCTAGCATAGGATGACTATTAATACTTGTGAAAGTCACTCGGAATCCATCATAAGGACGAATAATAATAAATTTATCTTCTTCATAGATACCATGGGATTGTTTCACAGTGTACACATGACGGTCTGCCTCTTGTTCTACAATACCAGCTTCTTTGATAAGCTGTACAAATGTGGCTGACCCACCATCTGCTATCGGAGGTTCTGGTGAATTTAATTCAATCACGCAATTGTCGATAGCCATACCATAGAAAGCTGCTAAAATATGTTCTACCGTAAATACTTTAGCCTCACCATCCTCTAATGTAGTAGCACGCATCGTATTCGTCACATTACGGATATCTGCTTTTACAGAAGGCGCGCCTGGCAAGTCTGTACGTACAAAGGTGATCCCTGTATTCGGCTCACTTGGTAAAATACGCATTTGTACAGGCAATCCACTATGCAAGCCAGCCCCTTCATAACTAATGGCTTTGCTAATTGTTTGTTGTTTCATGAGGACCTCCCTTCTACTATTTTTAATTCATTACATCTGGTGGTACTTCTATAGTATCACCATAAAATCGCCGTGTCCATTTCCAACGGTTATGGAGCCAAAACCAATCTTCTGGATAGCGTCTAATATAATCTTCTAGCCATTCATTGAGCATCGTCAATGTAACGGCAATATCACGTTTACGATCCTCTGTTTTTTCTGCATATACAGGAGGATGTACTGTAATTTCGTGCTTTTCAGTATATTCATTAAAACGAATGGTAATTGGAATAATCGGCACATCTTGCATGCGAGCCATCGCTGCTGGTCCTACAGGAGTCAATGTTTCGTAGCCGAAAAACGGCACTAACTGACCTTTATCTCCTGGATCTTGGTCCATGATAAGACCAATGAAAGAACCTTGTTGCAATTCTTTCACCATTTCACGAAC
This sequence comes from Veillonella sp. CHU732, assembly GCF_003992085.1. NCBI lineage: Bacteria > Bacillati > Bacillota > Negativicutes > Veillonellales > Veillonellaceae > Veillonella > Veillonella sp. CHU732. Next base: position 74,680 of record NZ_RQVC01000009.1, on the reverse strand, counting down.
CCCTGTTTTATAGGTGACGTGTTGTTGCATAAGCTCACGATATTCATTGATAAATTTGTCCGCATCACCTTGTTGTTGCATGGCTACTGAAATCAAAGGATAGCCTTCCGATGCTAAAATGCCTCCTAGTAATTCCCAGTTTCCACTATGGAGAGCGATAATAATAGCACCTTTTCCATCTTCTTTGGCAGATTCTAGATATTCACGACCTTCCATAGTGAACATCTCTTTGTACTTGCCATCTTTAATTTCAGGATACCGAAGCACATCCACGATCATACGACCAAATCGAGTCACACTAGCTTTGGCTATTCGTTTCGCCTCTACAGGATCATCTGTAATACGGCAAAACAAGATTTGTCCTATGGCCAATCGTTTTCGATTGCTTGGTGTGAAGAGCCACCCTAATTGTCCTAAGAGATATCCAATACCATATTGTACTCGATACGGCAAGGCACATAGGATAGCACTTAATACTTTCATACAGGTATATAACATAAGTACACCTATTTATCTTCTAATTTAGCTTGCAAAGCAGCTACTTCTTTTTCTAATGCTTTCAACTGTTTTACCATATCTGGCAATCGACTTTCATAGGCAGCCAATTTCAACCATTCTTTGTGTGGTCGCATTGGGAAACCTGCATATAATCCATTGGATGGCACATTACCTGTGATGCCCGTTTTACCGGCAAAGGTAACATTATCACCAATCGTAATATGTCCCGTACAGCCAGTTTGACCAGCAAAGATAACATGATTACCACATTTTGTGCTACCAGCGATACCGACTTGAGCAATCAAGAAGCAGTCTTCACCAATTTCCACATTATGACCTAGGTGAACTAAGTTGTCTATCTTTGTACCACGGCGCACCAAAGTAGAGCCCATTGTAGCATTGTCGATACAAGAGCAAGAGCCTACTTCCACATCATCTTCTAGAATCACATTACCTACTTGTGGGATATGTGTGTGCTTGCCATTTTCAGTGGCAAAGCCAAAGCCTTCTCCACCAATGACTGCATTAGCCCGTAACACAACTCGTTTTCCTAAAATACAGTTTTCATGCACAATAGAACTCGCATAGATTGTGGTACCTTCGCCAATACGTACATTATGTCCAATATATACATAGGCGTGTAATGTGACATTATCACCAATGATGGCATTATCGTAAACTACACAATAAGGTCCAATTTTTACATTCTTACCAATTGTTACGTTCTTACCAATAATGGCCGTTTCATGAATCCCCTCTGGAAATACCACAGGAGGATGGAATACTTCTAACAATTTAGCAAAGGCAGCTTTTGCATTGGACACTACGATTTGAGGAATCGTGCAATCTTCAATTTTTGCATCCACCAACAATGCCCCTGCTTTACTATCTTTTGCGAACTCTCTATAATCGCCGATAGCAAAGCTAATAGCATGTTCTGCTCCTTGATCTAAACTACGGGCTTCTTCAATACTAATAGAACCATCACCATATACGGTACCCTCAACCAGTTTGGCTAGGTCTTCTACTGAAAACTTCACGCTGAAGCCTCCTTACTTTTCACTCTCTTATTATTTACTAGTTTCTGCGGAAGAAGCGCCTTCATTCATCTTTTTAAGCACATCTTCTGTAATATCAATACCACCCGTTACAATGGCTTGATCATTCGCTACTACAGTCAATTCTTTTTCTTTCGCTACCGCTTGGATATTAGATTCCACATAAGCTTTGAACTCTTTACCCTTTGCTTGACCAAAGATTTGCAATTCTTGCTGTGCATTCATTTGTGTTTGGTGGAATTCGTCTTCTGTTTGTGTACCTTGCACTTGAGCTAAACGATCAGTTACTTCTTTTTGTTTCGCTTCCATTTCTTTATTGATATCTTTTGCTTTTTGGCTTTCTTGCACTAATTTTTCAGTGTTTACCACACCTACTTTATCTGTGGTGCCACAACCAGCAACCAATCCTAATGCACATACCATCATAGCTCCTGTAGCCATACGTTTCCACATTGATTTCATCACTTTACTCCTTTATTGTCCATACGATTGAATGATTTCATCTGTCAAATCCATACCAGTACGATCCGTAATATGGTTCACTACCACCAAATCTAGTTGCTTTGCTCTCGCCAGAACACCTGCACGAACTCGAATATCTTCTAGAATGGCATCATGTAGGGCTTGTACTTCATCTCGTTTTTGCGCCAATCTTTGTTCCCACTCTGCATCCCACAATGTGGTACCATCATGACGAACTTTTGCTAGTACTTCTTGCTGAGAGTCCACTAAACCTTTCATGGAGCGGTCCCTCTGTGCACCTAAAGCGTTAGCCTGTTCTGTCGCATAAGCACTTAACTTTTCTTGTGCTTCTGCACGAGCGGGTGCCATAGCTGCCGCCACTTTCGATTCAATGTCTTTCCATTGGTCGGAACCGCTTAGACCATGACTACGCTGTGCCAATAGTTCTGATAAACGCTGTTCTTTCTCACGTTTTTGCGTATCCCAACGTTGACGTTGCGTATCATCAATCGGTTTTACCTTCATTTCAGTTGTTAACCATAATTGTAAATTCACAATTTTTATATCTGCTTCACTAGGTTCTACTTTGTAGGCTTTTCGATATTCTTCAATCAATGCCCGTTGCTTAGCGGCTAACTCTTGATTTAATTCAGCTTCACGTAGGGCAATTTTAGTTTGTAACTCACGATTCAAACTTTCCGTTAAATTTGACTCTAACTGTTTCAGATGTTCTTCCGATTTGTTTACTTCAGCACCTAACTTAGACTTGAGAAGTTCATCTTCTCTATCTCGCTGTGCCTCTAACCGCAACAATTCCTTCTTTTGCTCATCATAATTGTGAAAGTTTGGATGTCGTTCCACCACTTCTTGCAATCGTACAACCCCAATTCGTGGTTCCTCTATTGCCTTCGATTGCTGATGTCCATAATATCCACCAATGCCCACAGCACATACTAGCATACCTATGAAAGCGAAGATAGGTCCTTTTCCCATTTGGATGTTACCTTATTTAGTTTCTGCTAATTTTTTGCTTACTTGTTCTGTAATATCAGTACCACCAAACAACACAGATTCGCGGCTCAACACAACACTAAGACCTTTACCATCTGCCACTGTTTTAGATGCTTCATCTACACGTTTTTTAAGATTATCTTGAATTGTTTGTTGCTTATCTTGCAATTTTTGACGAAGTTCATCAGATAATTTAGCTTTACCTGCTTCATCTAAATTAGCGGATTTTTCGTTAAATTCTTTTTGCAATTCTTCGTTATATGCTGCATATTCTTGTTGTGCATCTTGCACTAAGTTCGGATTGCTTTCTACAATTCGTTGCATGTCGATGACACCAATGTTACTAATTGCATTAGAACCACCATGTCCTGCCATCTGTGTGTACGCCAAAGCGCCCACACTAATAACAAAAAGAACGCCAACAATGATGGACACTGTTTTTACATTCTTTTTATTGTTCAATAAACGCATCATAGTGTATCTACCTTCTTTCTTTATATTCGTCCTATCAGGCGCAACCACCGATCATGGTCACCCCATATATATTCTAATCGTAAATATTCATGTACATCATAGGAAATAGCAAATTCATTGGCTTTCCCCGTGATATCTCTTTCATATCTTGCATTCCAACGGTTTCCAATAGTTTGTTGCACTATTCCATACTGGTGGTGATTAGGCAATCCATATTGATACCCTATCTTTGTATCTTTCGTGAATTGGTACCCATAAGATGGCTTAAAGGACCATTCCAAACGATTCGGCAAAAACTCTGTTTCTACATACCAATCATGTGGCCCATCATGAACCCCTGTATATAACCGTAATCCTACAGAATCTACGCCACGACCCATATCCAAATAGCCTTCTCCTCGAAGAATATACTTAGAAGAGTCTACATGAATTTGCAAGGTTGTCTCTGTTCCTACTTCTAGGGTGGGAATCATCGTCACACCAAACTGTGTAACACCACGACTTTTATTAAGTTCATCTTGTATCTCTTTTTCTATCATCATTTGGTGACGTCTCACAAAAGAGACTGGCAGACCTTCTAATTGACGCAGTTTCTTTTCATAATATTGACGCATAGTATAGAAGAACACGCTCGGTAATGTATTCGATTGAATCGTCACCGCCGTACGACTTACGCTGTTACCATTAGGAACTAAATACACTGTCGCTTTTGCTGTATCTCCTCCTACTACATCAATTTGTGGCGTAAATTCAGGAAGGGAACCTTCTAGGTCGCTTCGCACCGACTTTTGCACCAGTGGTGTAATCCAATCTAGTGAATCCAATGATGCTCCTAAGAGCATTTGCTCTAATCGTGGCTTTACATTCCCTAAATCGGCATCTATCAACGACCGTCCATAGGGAGATATATTGCCATAATTCACCGTAGTTTCCAGAGATTGTACTACCTTTCCATACGGCTCTAAGGTAAGATGAATATTCAAATTGTTGCCCACATCCATAGCTATAGCTTTTACCGTATATCCATAGAGGATTCGATCCACCACATCCATAGTTGCTTTTTCATAGGCCTGAAGAGACTCTCTAATTTGAAAGTCCTCTTTCCCTTGATACATATAGGTAGCCGCTCCTTGAATACTGGCGACCATCCGCGATTCCAAAGCTCTTGGAATCGCTCCCGTTGTACTGTGCAGGTCCACATGCACCGTCTGAACAGGAGCACCATAGACAGAGGGAATCCCTAATGTTGCCATCAGAAGAGCCCCTCCTATCCATTTTTGTATCATCATCAATTAGAATTGTCCACCAAAGCTGAAGTGGAATTTCTTTTGATTTTTACTAATACCATAGTCGATACGTACTGGACCAATTGGTGTTGTCACACGCACGCCGGCACCGACGGAAGCATTGAATGTTTTAGAATGAGAGAACCAAGGTACATTTGGAGCATCCCAAGCATCACCTAAGTCAGTGAATAAGGCGCCACTTACTTTATTCCAAATTGGGAAGCGATATTCAGCTGTGAAATTGTACATTTTCTTACCACGGTATTGATCATCCTCATAAGCACGAAGAGAATCAGAACCACCGATTGTATATAATTGGCTATATGGTAAATCCCCAACAGCCCAACCGATACGTCCACGGAACGCCAATACTTGTTTATTGCCTACTTTTTTGTACGTTCTCGCTTCGCCAGTAAATTTATAGAAGTTGAAGTCACCGCCTAAGCCATGACCACCCCATTGTAATGTACTAGATAAACGTTTACCACGACTTGGTTCGTATACATTATCACGGGAGTCGAATACTTTTTGCCAACTTACACTGTTTGTTGTGCCAAAGTTATGTTTTATGTATCCCGATGAAAGGAATGGATAACCATAGTTATTCCAGCGATGTCCTGAGCCAGGACCTCCTTTTACATCTGTATCATAACGGAAGCCACTGGAATCCTTGTTGTCCCAAATATAGGTATCTTTACGATGTTCTAATGTCAAATAATCACGAGTAAACTCAGCTGTTTGACGGCCTAAAGATACATTAAGACCATTGGATTTTCTATCATAGGTAGCCACAGATTGTCCTTTTTCATTGTAATCTGTGTATTCGTTTAATTGGTTGAAATAAGTTACGCCAAGGGATGTACCTTTGTTATCAATCCATGGACGCAAGTAAGATACAGAGTAATTTTTATATCCTGCTGTACCGCCGAATTCCCAGTGAACTTTAATTTTGTCACCAGTACCACGTAAGTTTTCTTCCCCTACTTCTACGATACCCACAAATCCATCAGAACCAGAGTAACCAGCACCTAATGTAATCGTACCTGTTTTATGTTCCAACACATCTACTTCAATGTTTACCGTTTCTTCTGTGGATCCTTGTGTTAAACGTACGTTTACATCATCAAAGAACCCTAAGTTATATACTTTTTCTACAGAACGACGTACTAAGAATTTATTAAATGGTTGACCCACTTTTTGGTTAAATTCACGAGTAATCACTCGATCTTTCGTTTTCTTATTACCATGTGGTGTAATACGTTCTACCATACCTTCTACCACAAATACGTGTAATACACCATTATCGTCTACAGCCATGTCTTTTACATGAGCTAAGATATAACCATCACGTTGGTACGCAGCATTGATACCTTGTACTTTTTCCCCTACGGAAATTGTATTCAATACAGAGTTAGGTTGCACGCCTAAATAGTTCACCAATACATCTGTTTTGTACACAGTGTTACCTTCTACAGACACACCTTTGATCACTGGGTTTAATGTTACATGGTACGCTACTTTCACACCTTCTGGCACTTCTGTAAATACTGGTGTAATTTCTGAAAGAACGCCAGAACCACCTAAGTTAGCAATCTCTTTAGAAATGCCTTCTACTGTAACAGCATCACCAATTTGACCTTGCAATAAGGATAGGAATGCTGGTTGATTAGCTGCATCAAGACCTTCAATAGAGATATTTGTAATTGTTTTACCTACATATTTTTGTAATTCTGTTTCTGTTAACGATGTGAAATAACGAGCTTGTACTTGAGGAATCGCTGTTTCCACACCAGCTGCTTGTGCTTCTTCTAATTTATCACCACCAGCTTTTGTGATGGTTTTAACTTCTTTATCATTCGTAGCCAAAGAAGAGTTATCCACACGTTTACGTTGTTCTTCAATTGCATCACGTTGTGCCGCTTCCGATAAGCCTTCACGAGCTGCAGCGATGGCTGCTTCTGTGGCTGCATCACCAGCAGCTACCGTTTCTTGGCGTGTAGTATTTTGCTTTCCTAGGTCCGCCATGGACAATTTAGCAATTGTTTTGCCACTTTCCGTTGTCGTAGCATTGTCAGCAAATACTGGAGTTGCACTGATTGCTGCTAGGACAGCAAAGGTTAAAAATTTCTTATAAGATAGGTTTCCCTTCATATATGTTCCTCCTTAGAATATAAAAGGTGCTAATCTCGCAAAATACGTCCACCAGCTTGCACTGCATGTAACATGTCTTTTGAACTAATAGAGGGCTCTGGTGTTGCCTCCACAGTTGGTCGCGTAGTCACCACATGTTCCTGTTTTTCCACGGTTTCCACTACTTTTGTTTCTGCTTGCTCTACAGGTGGTGATTCTTTTACAACCATTGGAGTACTAACCTTGTTTGGCTGTACTTCCACCTGTGTGTCAATGACAGGAGTGTGCGCCGTATTTCCTGTTTCATGTTGTGATAGCCACCAATGTGTTGCTCCTATGATTCCTACTAGTACGAGTGCTAAGACAGCTCGTTGTGCATAGGACAGAATAGAAGGTTTCCCTTCATTCATTTGCTTCATCTCTGCTTGTGCCAAGAAGAGATGAAAGTTTCCTTTCACACTTCCTTTGTTAGCATACGATGTAGCTGCTGCATCTAACCAGGCACGAACCATGCGAATGCGTTTTTCCATAGGTGTTGTTACAGGTTCCATACGTTCCTCCTTTCATAACTATATAATCGTAGTTAGAAAGAAAAAAGTGAACCAATTTTTTACTATCTTTACTATTATACCAATGAACCGCTATTTTGCCTATTTTTTTCTACTAACTTTCTATATAGTACCCTACTTTTTTAAAACTTCAATGAAGAATTGCTTTCAATACCATTCCATCTCACCACAGTTCGCCAGATATCTCAATCTATGCTATACTTATTCATAGCATGTAAGGAGGTTCCTTATGGACATACTAATTAATGTGGGGATTTCATTCCTTGTAGGCCTAATCTCCCTATTTCTTATACTCAAGATTGAACCACACAGCCATCATGTGCTAAGCACATCTGGACGTATCAATCGCTTTCAATTTATCATAAGCATATTATTTTTATCTGCTACCATGCATATCTTTAATATGTTTATCCAACAACTGTTAAATGTAGTGGTCATTTTGCCAGCCTATTTTGCCATTAAAGCATTAGCCTATGCCGGTTATATCATATTGTTACCGTTCTACTATACCTTACACATCCGTCGTCTCAATGACATTGGATTGCCTGGTCGCTTTATCGGCATCTTGTTGGGCATGTATATTCTATGTACAAATCTATACATCCCATTAAAAAATGTATACATCTTACATCTTATTATTGTCTATATCCTTCATGGATTCCTAGCCTGTTTCCCTGGTTCTACCGGAAACAACCGCTACGGATCTCCTACACGTTGGCCAAGTAAAAGTAAGAAAGGATAGTCACTATGGGATTCTTCGATTGGTTCACTCAGACCCCAGACCACATCATAAGTTATGCCCCTGGCGGTCATACATTGCAAGTTAAAATTACTTACAATACAGAAACAGGTCTTTTTACGTATCGTGGTCGCTATGGTACACGTGCGAAGTTTTACGATACAGATATCGACCATATTGACAATAAAGAGGTGAGTCGCACCCATCGTGTCTTGCTCATTCAAGGTAAGGATACTTGTCTCGCCACCCTCGATGTTCTCACCAACTTAGTCAATGAAAATTTACAAGCTTGGATTGAATCTCGTGGCGCCGTGGCTTACGATTACGATCAACAACAACGTGGCTTATGGGTAAATACTGCCGCTGTGAAAGCCGCCATCGATGCAGGACCTCCAGTGGAAACTGCTACCATTGAAGTTGAAGACACCTCAGATGATGCTGCTAGCACATCTGTTCCTACACCAACAGAAGATGACCCCATTCTTCGTATCAAACAATTAAAAGAACTCCTTGATATGGGAGCCATTACCGACGAAGAGTTTCAACAGAAAAAAGAAGAATTACTCAATAAAATCTAAACACCAAAAGGACTGCTCTCAGTGTCTCTTTCACTGGAACAGTCCTTTTCTATGTGTCATTCAATATTCTCTTCTCTTTTACGGCATAATAATGCCACCAACTAAGTTCGATACATGTTCGATGTGTTGGCTTTCACAATAAGCGCTCATTTCACTAGCGATGATGCCAATAGCTCGTGGATCTACCATCGTTGCCGTCCCCACAGACACGATGTCAGCTCCTACTAGCATAAATTCTAAGGCATCTTCACCAGTCATGATGCCACCGCCCCCCATAATTGGGATTTCAATAGCTTGTGCCACTTGATGCGTTAAGCGCAATGCCACTGGTTTTACAGCTGGACCAGATAAACCACCATAGATATTCCCCAATAATGGCTTACGAGTCCGTAAATCTACAGACATCCCTAATAGGGTATTAATCATACTGATACCATCTGCACCTGCCGCTTCTACAGCACGAGCAATCTCTACGATATCTGTTACATTAGGCGATAATTTCATAATCACTGGCAAATCTGTATGCCCTTTTACCGCTTTACATACAGCAGCCGCACTCTCCGCCTGCACACCAAATGCCATACCTCCGCATTTTACATTAGGACAACTAATGTTGACCTCTAAGGCTGCTACACCTTCGACAGTCAATGTTTTTGCCATATATTCATACTCTTCCAGTGTATTACCAGAGATATTGGCAAAAATTGGCACATCATATTGTTTTAAATTTGGCAATATATCTGCTACAAATGCTTCTGCTCCAGGATTTTCTAATCCAATACAGTTCAACACCCCAGATGGTGTTTCAGCGATACGTACACCAGCATTACCAGGTCGAGCGGTAGGTGTTAAACCTTTTACAGAAATCGCGCCTACCTCTGTATTGAGGTCTAAGTAACCATCGTATTCCAATCCGAACCCAAAGGTGCCCGATGCTGCTACGATAGGATTTTTCATGGAGATACCACAGAACTCCACTGCTAATTTAGGATCTACAGTAGCCATTAGTAAAACACCTCCTCAGCAGGGAATACAGGGCCATCTTTACATACTTTATACCGTGTACCACTTTTACCTTGGCAAGCACAGCCTACGCAACCGCCAGTACCACAACCCATGCGTTCCTCTAAAGACACTTGGCAAGGCACTTCCATTTGTTGCGCTACAGCAGCTACACCTTTCATCATCGGTGTAGGACCACATGTCAAGACCGCATCAAACTGCTCTTCTTTCATCAGTGTTTCCATCACAGTCGTAGGATATCCCTTAGTCCCTAACGATCCATCATCTGTGGTGATATGAACGGTCACGGGGCTATCTTTGAACAAGTCTGCCCAGAAAGATTCGCTTGCATTGCGGAACCCTAATATCACATGCGCCTCTTGGCCTGGTTGTAACCGATCAGCGATACATAGCATGGGCGCAATTCCAACACCGCCACCTACGAGTAACATACGGTCTGCAGTGGTAAACGCTTGACCTAATGGTCCCAAGCAATCTAAGGTATCCCCCTCTTTTAGTTTGGTCATTAGTTCAGTGCCCTTACCTACCACACGATACAATAAGTCGATAGTGCCTGCTTTCGCATCAAATCCTGCATAACTGATAGGTCGGCGCAACAAAGGAGCTGTGCCCCCTGTAACACGAACATTACAAAACTGTCCTAGTTGTGCCTCTTTTGCTTGTTTGGGTGCATATACGGATAGTCTCCATACATCACTGCCTATTTGGGTGTTATGAATCACTCGACCCATTTCTACATATCCACTCATGTATGATTACTCCATTTCATAATCTTGAACAGCATCTACTGTAATTACATCACCTGCAGTAGCGCGACTCGCTACGACATGTAACACTTCACGAGCTGTATCCAAGGATGTCAAGCATGGTACACCCATTTCTACAGCCAAACGACGCAATTGGAATCCTTCACGCTCTGGTTTTTTACCATAGGTTAATGTATTCAACATCAAGTCCACCTTACCTTCACGAATGAAGTCAGCGCAGTTTGGATTACCTTCAGAAATTTTATTTACTACAGTGCAATCCACGCCATGTTCTGTGAAGTAACGGCCTGTACCACCAGTAGCCATAATATGGTATCCCAAATCGATGAAACCTTTTGCTAAACGAGCTGCTTCTTCTTTATCACGGTCTGCTACAGTCATCAAGATATTACCTTTATCTGGAATGCGCATATTGGCACCATGGATGGCTTTGAATAAAGCATCTGCATAGGTGCGACCAATACCCATTACTTCCCCAGTGGATTTCATTTCTGGTCCTAGGGCAATTTCTACTAAGCCCATTTTAGAGAAGGAGAATACTGGTGCTTTCACCGCCACATGTGAACGAGCTGGTACTAATCCCGTTGGCAATCCCAAGCTTTCCAAGGTTTCTCCTAAAGCGATACGTGTCGCATATTCTACCATGTTGATACCTGTTACTTTACTGATGAAAGGCACTGTACGGCTAGAACGTGGGTTTACTTCGATAACATGAAGCTCACTATTTACCACGATGTATTGGATGTTGAGCACACCTTTTACATTAAGGCCTTTAGCGATGCGACGTGTGTAATCTACGATTTGTTCTGTCAATTCCTCAGATAAATGTTGTGCTGGATATACGGCGATGGAGTCACCAGAGTGTACGCCGGCACGTTCTACTTGTTCCATAATACCAGGGATGCATACATCGATACCATCAGAGATAGCATCTACTTCTACTTCCATGCCTACCATATAGCGGTCGATTAACACTGGGTGATCTTTCGATGCTACTACAGCTTCTTTCATGTAACGATCTAATTCTTGGTCATTATATACAATTTCCATAGCACGACCACCTAGTACATAGGACGGACGGACAATCAATGGATATTGCAAGCGTTTTGCAGCTTCTAAAGCTTCTTCGTCACTAGTTACCAAAGCGCCTACTGGACGTGGAATTTCCAGTTTTGCCAACAATTCATCGAAACGTTCACGGTCTTCTGCCATATCGATGCTATCCACAGATGTACCTAGAATGTTTACACCTCGTGCAGCCAACGGTCCTGCTAAGTTAATGGCTGTTTGTCCACCGAACTGAGCGATAACTCCTACTGGGTTCTCCTTGCGGATAATTTCCATTACATCATCTACAGTCAACGGTTCAAAGTACAAGCTATCAGATGTATCAAAATCTGTACTTACTGTCTCTGGGTTATTATTAATGATGATGGATTTCATGCCCGCTTTACGCAATGCCCAAGAGGAATGAACGGAGCAATAATCGAATTCTACCCCTTGTCCGATACGAATAGGGCCAGAACCAAGAACGATAACACTATTTTCACCACGTGGTACTACTTCATCTTCCTTCGCATAAGCACTGTAGTAGTATGGTGTGTGCGCTTCAAATTCAGCGGCACAGGTATCTACATATTTATAGGTTGGATGAATATTCCATTCATTGCGTTTTGCCAACACTTCTTCAGCACTACAATTTGCATATCTAGCAATGACTTGGTCTGGGAAAGAATAACGCTTCGCAGTTTTTAAATTTGCTTCTGTTACACCATTAGTAGCCAAATCTTTCTCCACCATCACGATGTTTTTGATTTTATTGATGAAAAAAGAGTTTATTTTTGTTATATAGCAAATTTTTTCTACACTAATGCCCACACGAAGAGCTTGAGCGATGACATAGAGACGTTCATCATCCACTAATTGTAATCGTTCAATGAGTTGCTCAGGCATTTCATGAGCAATCTTTTTCAGTTCAATATGATCTAATCCAATTTCTAGAGAGCGAATGGCTTTTAATAGAGACCCTTCTAAGGTTCTGTCGATAGCCATAACTTCGCCAGTGGCTTTCATTTGCGTTCCCAACGTACGGTCCGCCAAATTAAATTTTTCAAATGGCCAACGAGGAAATTTTGTTACCACATAGTCCAAGGATGGTTCAAAGCACGCTTTAGTTTCTCCTGTAACGGCATTTGTAATTTCATCTAAGGTCATGCCAATAGCAACCTTCGCTGCTACCTTAGCAATTGGGTAGCCTGTCGCTTTGGAAGCCAATGCCGAGGAACGAGATACACGTGGATTTACTTCAATAACATAGTATTGATTGCTGTATGGATCCAAGGCATATTGCACATTACAGCCACCTTCAATTTCAAGATAACGAATGATATCGACAGAGGCAGTACGCAACATTTGGTATTGTATATCGTTCAAGGTTTGCGATGGTGCCACTACCACCGAATCACCTGTATGTACCCCTACTGGGTCAATATTTTCCATATTACATACAATGATACAGTTATCTGCGCGGTCACGCATTACTTCGTATTCTACTTCTTTCCAACCAGCTACGGATCGTTCAACAAGAATTTGATGGATCGGGCTAAGCTTGATGCCACGAAGGGCAATCATGTACATTTCTTCTTCGTTATGAGCAATACCGCCACCTGTACCACCTAATGTATAGGCAGGACGGATGATGATAGGGTATCCGATACGATTAGCAAATTCTACCGCTTCTACCACATCACTGAAAATATCAGATTCTGGCACAGGTTGGTTGATACGTTTCATAGCCTCTTTAAACAATTCACGGTCTTCCGCTTGTTTAATAGCCTCTAAAGTAGTACCTAATAATTTTACATTATACTCCTTAAGGACTCCTGCCTCTGAGAGTTCTACCGCCATATTGAGGCCAACTTGTCCACCTAAGGTAGCCAACACACCATATGGGCGTTCTTTACGAATAATCTCTGTAACAAACTCCAAAGAAATCGGCTCAATATAAACGCGGTCCGCAATATCACGGTCTGTCATAATAGTAGCCGGATTGGAGTTCACTAATACAACTTCATAACCTTCTTCACGAAGAGATTGACAAGCCTGTGTGCCTGCATAATCAAACTCAGCTGCCTGTCCGATAATAATTGGACCAGAACCAATTACAAGAACTTTTTTCTTTTCCATCATTAACCTCTTCTCATCAATGTTTTAAAACGTTCAAACAAATACACATTATCAGTCGGCCCCGGAGATGCTTCTGGGTGATATTGTACCGACATAATCGGCAATTCATTATGCACTAATCCTTCTACAGTACCATCATTCACACTGCGATGGGATACACGCAATCCAGAACCCTCTAGGCTTGCTTCATCAACTGCATACCCATGATTTTGAGAGGTAATATGAACACGATTCGTATCTAAATCTTTTACTGGATGGTTAGATCCACGATGACCAAAACGTAACTTATACGTTTCACCACCAAATGCACGAGCAATCAATTGATGTCCCATGCAAATGCCAAAAATAGGTTTTTGGCCTACTAATTTTTTTATTTCTTCAACAATTTCAGGTACGTCTTTCGGGTCTCCCGGTCCATTAGACAAGAAGATTCCATCAGGATTGCAAGCCATCACTGTTTCAGCTTTTGTATGAGCTGGGAAAATTGTCAATCGGCATCCTTCATTTTCCAAGGATTGAAGAATATTTTCTTTCACACCAAAATCGTATACAGCTACATGAAACTCTGCTGAATCTTGACCACGGCGACCTTCCCACTTTGTGGTAACACGCATAATGTGATCTGTCGCTAGTGGTTGCGCTAATAAAGCATCGATTTTCTCTTGTGGTGTATCTGTTGGGCAAATAACCCCTTTCATTACGCCATGGCTGCGGATAGCACGTGTAATGGCACGTGTATCCACATTGTATAAGCATGGAATTCCATGGCTTCTCATATATTCCTCAAATGTCCCCTCATTTTGCCAATTACTAGGGAACGTACACAATTCTCCTACAATCATGGCTTTGCAATAGGGCTTAGAAGATTGATCTACCTCACGTGTGACACCATAATTGCCTACTAATGGGTACGTTAAAGTAATAATTTGATCTGCATATGACGGATCCGTTAAAATCTCTTGATATCCTGTCATCCCTGTATTAAACACTACTTCGCCAACGATTGGCATGCCCCCCAGCAATGTGCCCTCAAAGATAGTTCCATTTTCTAATACTAGTTTTCCTGTCACCCGATTACAACCCCGTCTTTCATTACAATTTGTCCATCTACTACTGTTAATTTTGCTTTACCAGTGACTGTCATACCATCAAATGGGCATGATTTACCACGAGTGTAGAATTTGTTTCTATCTACAGTCCATGTTTCGTCTAAGGAAAGCACTGAAATATCTGCAGGTTTACCTACTTCAAGTACGCCACCGTCTACTCCGATTAATTGAGCTGGTTTAGTACTCATCAAATTGATGATTTCATCAATTGTGAGGATACCTGTTTTTAATACATGTGTAACTACTGCCGCAAAGGATGTTTCCAATCCTGTGAAACCATTTGCTGCACAACAGAATTCCACATCTTTTTCTTCGTACGCATGTGGTGCATGGTCCGTAATTATGGCATCAATTGTGCCATCTTGCAACGCTTCTAACAACGCTTGACGATGATCTTCAGAACGAATTGGCGGAGCCATTTTGAAATCTGCATTATAATCTCGTAAATATTCGTCTGTAAAAGCCAAATGTTGACTTGTTACTTCACATGTTACTTTTACACCTTGTGCTTTTGCACGACGTACTTGGTCTACTGCACTTTTTGTACTTACGTGAGCAATGTGGATATGTCCACCAGTCATTTCTGCTAGCATAATATCACGAGCTACCGCTAGATCTTCTGCTACAGCTGGACGACCTTTTACACCCATTTCATAAGAAACAATGCCTTCATGCATATGACCTTCGCAAGTTAAACTACATTCTTCGGCGTGATCCACAACCATTTTTCCAAACATGGATGAATATTCTAGAGCACGACGCATGAAAGCTGCACTTTCTACATAATGTCCGTCATCGGAGAAACCTACTACACCAGCTTCTGCCATATCACCCATTTCTGCAAGTTCTTTTCCTTGCAAGCCTTTAGACACAGCGCCCATAAAATCTACTTTTACAACTCCTGTCAATTCAGCTTGTTTACGCAATCCACGTACTAGTGGAGCATTATCCACAACAGGGTTTGTATTTGCCATCGTTACAACACGTGTAAATCCACCTGCTGCTGCCGCTTGCGTACCACTGTGAAAGTCTTCTTTTGCTTCTTGACCTGGCTCACGCAAATGCGTGTGAATGTCAATCAAACCTGGTGCTACGATTAAGCCTGTTGCATCATACACTTCTGCTTGGTCAGCTTGTAAATTTTGTCCAATCGCCGTAATTACACCATTTTCTACAAGAATATCTGCTACTTCATGTTGTCCTTTTGCCGGGTTAACTACCGTACCATTTTTAATCAGCAAGCTCACTACCGTCACCTCCGATAATTGTTAAGTATAAAATCGCCATGCGGATGGCTACACCATTACGTACTTGTTCTTGGATGACTGATGCGTCACCATATGCAACATCTGGCGCAATTTCAAGACCTCTATTCATTGGTCCTGGATGCAATACTAATACATCATCTTTTGCATTTTCTAAGACAGATTTATTAATACCAAAGATACGTGCATATTCACGATTACTTGGATATAAAGCGGAGTGAATCCGTTCTAATTGGATACGCAATACGTTTACTACATCTGCATCTTTCACAGCTTCACGTACATCATGATGAACTGTAACACCCATTTTTTCTAGTTCTGGATATACTAACGTGCGTGGACCAGCTAGATGTACATCAGCACCCATTGTTTTTAAACCGTAGATATTGGAGCGCGCTACACGGCTATGCATAATATCGCCTATGATAACTACTTTTAAACCTTCTAATGTAGGTTTATGTTCTAAGATAGAATACATATCTAACAAGGCTTGTGTTGGATGTTCATGGGCTCCATCACCAGCATTGATAATAATTGGATCTACGCATTTTGTGGCATATAAAGGAGCGCCCTCTTCACCAGATCGCATTACGATGGCATCTGTTCCCATATAGGACATAGTTAGTAATGTGTCACGGAAACTTTCTCCCTTTGCCATAGAGCTACCGCTTTTAGAAATGTTGATGACATCAGCTCCTAAATATTTACCTGCTAACTCAAAGGAACTTCTTGTGCGCGTGCTATTCTCCATAAACAGGTTAATAATAGATTTACCTTTTAATAATGGATGTTTCTTATTGTCTGATAAAACAATTTTCTTCATTTTTTTCGCTACGCGTAAAATGAGTTCAATTTCTTCTTTTGACCGACCTTGCAGTCCTAATAGGTGCTTACCTTTCAAGCTGATTTCTCCCATCATAGCCTCCTTTGTAGTACTTCTGTTACACGCAAAAAGACCTCTTGCCGTAAGGCAAGAGGTCGCATAGTTATAGTGATTCTATTAGAGTATACACCTATACATATATAGGTAGAGTTCTCCTACTACGTTCCCTTACTAGCCTCACAGGACTAATTTAAAAGGTTCAAATGTGCGCTCTTCGGTCTCTCGTACCGATTCATTAAGCTTATTAGATATTATAAAGCAAGAGTGCTTAAACGTCAAGATATTTCTGTATAGTTTATACTATCTATAGGAACACGATCAAGCATTCATTAACTGAAAAAGACCGCCATTTCTGGCAGTCTTTTTCGGAGTGTTATTATATTGCAACCTATTACATAGGTAGAAAACTTATAGTTTAGCAATAACTTCTTCAACAAATGCTTTTGCATTAGCTAAGTCGTTTTCATCTGGATGAGATGCTGCTTGTGCATGACGTGCATCACGTTCAGGGCTTTTACCATGGTTATGACCTTCTGGGAACATTTTGTACATCATTTCGATTACTTTTGGATCTACTTTACCTTGGCATTTAAAGTAACCTACTGGTGTTTGACCATTTGGTAACAATTTCGCAGCTGCTTCTACAGTTTCTTGTGCATGAGGAGATACTGGAGGAACCCCTAAAGTACAGAATAAAGCTACTTTTTCATTTGTGATTTCTTTAAGCACTGCTTGTGCCGCTTTATCAGCGTTACCTTGGTCTGCCCAGAAACCCATAAATACTACATCATAAGATGCTAAATCAGCTGGAACTTCTTTCACAGATACACATGGTGTACCAGCAGGCAAAGCACTTGCCATAGCTTCTGCTACTAATTTTGTATTGCCTGTACGGCTTGAGTAAACTACGATTGCTTTCATTCATCTTCCACACTTCTAGGAAGTGCGCTCCTTTTACATAACATAAAAAAACTATAAATAATATATCATTATTTTGTATCTAACATTGTAGCCTAAGGCACAATGTTCATATATCAGATATACATCCGCAGGCATTGCCTGCGGATACTGCACTCTCATTACAGAAGTGATTTTAAACGTACTATAGTATGATGCAGCCTACCAACTTTGACCTGGTATACCTGATTCCACTCTATGAGTGGCTATAGAACTATTACAGGAAACTATATTGTTTGGTTTGGTTTGGTAAGGTGTGTAGGAGTTCACCTGTAATAGATACTACCTAAATATTTTTCTTAAATGGACTATGTCCTACTGTGCCATGATCACGTGTAGTTTCAACATCTCCAGGATGTCCCTTTGGAATGCCCGCTGGGTGTCCTCCCATTGGTACTCCTTCTGGATGACCTTTTGGAATGCCTGCTGGGTGTCCTTCCATTGGTACTCCTTCTGGATGCCCTTTGGGAATGCCTGCTGGATGTCCACCTGCTCCATGTGGATGTTTAGGTACACCTGCTGGGTGTCCTCCCATTGGTACTTCTTCTGGATGTCCTTTTGGAATACCCGCCGGATGTCCGCCCGCACCATGTGGATGTTTCGGAACACCTTCAGGATGACCACCTACATGTGGATGATCTTTGGGTTTTCCACCGTGGTTTTGAGCTGCGATATTTTCATGTAGCAATGTGCTTTCACCCGTTAAGATGTACTGAACACATTCAATAACGGTTTGTGTAATATTGACATGCCAGAATCCACCAGCCGTTGTTAAGCGATATAATACGCCATTATATTCCATCAAACCACGAGTTACCCAAGTATCAAGTAACCAACGTAAATCTTCTAATTTTGCATCCATATCAATTAAAGCGTCTAGGTTTAAAACACCTCGCTCCAAGGAACTGATTACATAGTTAGAGAACTCTTGTAGTTCAGATTGTTTCATAAGAACCATAAATGGCTTTTTACCTTCTTCTACAAGGGTTTCATATGGAGGTAATACGCGATGTAACATTGTCATATATCCACCTAAATTACCACCGGCACCACAGCCAAATGGATACATTGGATATCCAGCTTTCGCCATAGTGTTGTACATAGAGCGTTCACGTGGTGCACGACTCCAATGAGCTGCGCTTAGACGTGTGAAATCACGTTTCATCAAATATTTGACAGCCGCTTCATACATCAAAGCTTGCTCTTTAGTAGTAGCTGCTGGGCTTACTTTACCGCGCTCAATCAAGCTTTGTAAATCACTATTTTCAAAAACATTTAATTGATACAAGTCCATACCATCTGCTGCAGATTGTTCAAGAAGTTTTAAATCTTCCATCCACACATCCATCGTTTGATCTGGCAAACCGTAGATTAAATCTACAATCACAGAACATTGTTGATATGCCTTTAATTGCTCTAATCGAGACAATACTGTATCCTGATCATCTAAACGACCTAATTGACGACGTACGTGAGTATGGAAAGACTGTACCCCTAAGGACATACGGTTTACACCATGGCTCATCCATACATCCATTTTTTCAGGCACCAAGTCGTGAATACGACCTTCTAATGTCAACTCATAGTCATTGGCCAACGGAAAATATTCTTGAATAGCAGATAACATGCGTTTTGCATTATTAGCTGATAACGATGTCGGCGTACCACCACCGATAAAGATAGTGTGAATCAATCCATCGCGGAACCGTGGCTGATCTGCTGCCATTTGCATTTCTTTCAATAACATATCTACATATTTATCTTCTGCATCTTGATTCGTAGCATGTTGATAGAATCCACAATAGGTACATTTAGTTTGACAGAATGGGATATGAATATATGCCGTTTGCATTTGCCCTGGAACAGGCGGTTGTTGCATTAATTCATTCCATACACGTTGTGCCTCATCCTTTTCCAAAGGACGACCACTTAGACCAGCATGTACCGCACGCTTGCTTGTGAAAGCGTGTGTTAATGGTGTCGCTGTGTCGAAACCAAGTTGAATATTACGTTGTTCCTCCGACATGGAGTCAAATAAACTTTTTAAATCCATAATTCCTCCTGAATTATTTCTTGTGCCTTTGCACTAGTCACCATTCAAAGTGTAGTACACTGTGAATGTATTTGATACTGATGAGCCACTACCATTTGGATAATTACCTATGTTATAGACAACATCTTGGGTATGACTGTTTAAAATACCAGGTCCACCACCTGCCGAAACAGAGGCTATATTACCGCTCGCATCAATGGTTACGCTAACTGTAACACTACCTTGTAAGTTACGTTTTACTGCCATTGGAGGGTACGTACCTTGTGCTTGGGCTTGTACAGTAGCCACAAATCCTGCCCAGTCAAACGGTGCATTACCAGATGTAGTACCTACACCATCTCCATTACCTCCGCCACTGCCAGAGCCAGATCCACCACCGCTACCAGAGCCGTTACCGCTACCATCGCCAGTACCGTTTCCTGTTCCGTTACCGCCACCAGATCCACCACCAGCACCTTGGTTTGTAGATGTTCCATCACTTGCACCTGTAGCTGCGTTGGTAGATGTTGGCACATTCACAGCATCATCCACTGGTACCGGAGATGATAAACTTTGTTGCGCTGCTTGTACTTTAGCTTGTACAACTTCTTGTGAAAGTGGTTGAGGGAAGGATACCCCGCCACCACCGCCACCACCACCTGCGGATGCTTTTAAATCGTCGGAAATAGACATGTCAATTTCAAAAGCATTTTCGGTTTGTTTATGCTCTACTACGGATACTAAAGCAATACCTAACACAACAGCTAGGACAATGTGGATTACAACAGAGATTATGTAGGATTTTTTCCAGGAAATATATTGTTCCATGTGTCATCCTTTCTAGCTAGCAGCAATTGAGAACTTCTTAACCCCAATCGTTTTTAGCATATCCATAATGGCAACCACGAATCCATGTTGCGTATTTTTGTCTGCTTGTAATAATACCGCTGTATTTGGATTTTCTCCTACTTTGCTAGTAATGTAATTACGAGCCTCATCGATACTATATGGTTTAGAGTCAATCAAAATATGACCTTCTTTATCTAATGTCAAGATCACAGGACTTTGTTTGACTTGTGTTGCTGATTGTGCTTGCGGTAATTGTACACCCAAGGACTTTTGTGCCACTGTTTCAATGCTGTTCATCATAAAGAAAACGAGCAAGAAGAAAATGATATCGATCATTGGCACAATCATAAACTCAGGCTTCATTTTTAATCGACTATTTTGAAACATGAGAATCACTCCATTGTTCTTTCATACCATTTAATAACACTACAGATAATGTCTCTGTATCATTGATGATGGCATCCATTCGATGACTGAAATATGTGTAGACACAGAAAGATAAAATCGCTACCAATAAACCCGTTGCTGTGGCAATCAAGGCTTCACCCACACCACCAGAGATGGCAGATGCACCGGAACCACTGTCCAAGACACTGAAAGTACCGATCATACCGGATACTGTACCCAATAAACCTAATAACGGAGAAATGGTTACGATAGCGCTTAAGTAGTCCAAGTGAATTTTTAAGTGCGACGCTTCGATCATCATTTGTTCAGAGAACGCATTTTTCATGCTTGTTTCTGTGTTAGAGTATGTCAAACCTGCATTCAAAATACGACCAGTTGCCGTTTGATTTGCCGCGCACAATTCTTTCGCTTTCACCCAGTCATTGTCTTTTACTGCAAAATATACATCATGGCTAAATTCTTTTAGCAATGCTGTATTCGCTTTGAAATATGTATACCGTTCAATAGCAATAGCAATGACGATAATCGATAAAATTACCAGTGGATACATTACTAATCCACCGCTGTTAAATAATTGTACAATGTATTTAAGGCTGTCCATGTTTTTACCTCCATTAAAAATATGATAATATTTATCAGCTTGTAGCCATCATAACAGATTAAATACTTTTAAATCTACTCTAAAAAGCTCCTATTCAATCCATTCCGACATTTTATTTTTCTTTCTATATTCACTAGGCTTATATCCTGTAATAATCCGAAATGCTTCCGCAAATTTACTAGCATTCTCATATCCATATCGATTAGCTATACTGAGAATACTATCATCTGTATTTCTTAAATCTTTTGAGGCTTCCTTGATTCGCATATATTTAAAATACTGATGGATGCTAGTACCATAAATTCCTTTGAAACATTTTTTTAATGCTGTCGGTGCTAATCCATATGTTTTTGACAATTCATCAATGGTCGGTTTTTGGTGTAAATTCTTCATCAAAAATTCATGCATACGTTTCACACTTTCTACATGTTTTCGTTCAAAGTATGGCATGCAGCAATTATGATTCGATGTAATAGTGCTTAATAACAATATGATTTCCATACATTTCAGTTGAAATAAGTTAGGCATTACTTCTTCTGGCACATCATATAAACTTTTAAAAATTTCACTTAATCGAGATTCCCTACGACAAACAAAACCAAATTCGAATTCCTGACAAAACCGGTTGCACACGTCCCTCAGATCGATGCGATCATGACCTACGAACTTATTCACCATCTCTTGGGCCTTAGGGATATAAATAGATAAATTGATACCTTTGTAATAAGAAGTAGGAAATTTTGTTGAGTGCACATAAGTAGGAGATTCTTTCCACCCTACCGAAATATCATTTTCATCCATATACAACACTTTTCCATTATCAAAGGCACACTCAATACGCCCTTCTTTACAATAATGGATTTCAAACATACCCTCTAAGGGTTTTGCACGATGACGGATTTCTTTCATAGTTACCTCTTGGAACGTTAATTCTACGCCACCGAACACGGGATAACTATGCATCTTTGCATTACCTTGTGAAGTATTCATCTCATACATAGTTCCGTACTCCACCTTTGTACTAGATAATAAATCCACGTCCATCACTTTCGTTTTAAACGTTTCAAAAGTATTCATACTATTCTGGCTCATGTTCCTCCTTTCAAAAAAGCCCATTTGCCGTTTCACAAAACTAACAAATGGGCCTCTTACCGAACTACATTGCCTACTTTAATCTGAGTATCATTTCTAATACTCATTATATTTACAATTAGCAATGATTGTCAATATAAACTTTGTCTATCTAGATTATTTTAAATAAAATCATAGAATTTCAATTTGCATAATATCTTATAACAAAAGGAATAACTGTTCATATAAAGCAAACAATTTAATCATTAACTCACGATATCTTTTTAGATTATTTGTATAAAAATTTGATTATTTTCCCAAAATTCTATTCAATAAATTAGTAATATATTCTGATGACTTGCCATTATTTTTCATTTTCTCAGAAACTTGAGGAATCAACAAAAATCTAACCGGTAAATTCGAAGCCCCTGGTGACATGTATTCTAACAATAAATCTTCTGGTTTATCAAAGACATCTAATAGCTGTGTGTCATAAATCGTTTGATGCCCCAAGTACGGACCTTTTACAGGCACATCATAGGTATGTGTACCTTTAGAAGATGTAATCCTAAATGTACCGCTGAACGCACCTCCTAACGGGTTAAAATACAAGGCATAGGGAGTGTTCCCTTCTGTGTGCAACACGTATACATTGGAAATACCATAATTCCCCTTATTTTTTACCACCTTACCATTTGTCGTTTCATCAACACCGCTAATGAAAGCATCTTCTCGGTCATTGGCAATTTCAAAACTAGCTGGACCAGCCTCACTATTAAACTGTGGTTCTACCACATGGAATCTACGCATGCCTTCATAGGTACCACGCAACTCTACATCATCTATAGGATGAATTGGTAGCAATGGTAAACCATAGGTAACTGTTGATTTAGGTTCCATCACCGCCACAGAGGCATAGACTGGTTCCGAAGTTGAAAAATCGATAATACCACTAAATAAGTCATCTTGCTTCATCAGGATTTTTTCCAACTCAGTGAAAATAGGTCGTACTTCTCCAGGTCGTAATACAAATTCCTTCGCATCGGTATCTTGTGATACTAAAGAAATAGTGCGTGATGTGGTATCTTTTTTGATTTCTTCTTCCACTTGCTTTAACTTTATTTTTCGAGATTGAACAAGGCTCTCTTTTTGTTGTTTAATGTCTTTTTTCATCACCTTAGAGCGAACAGGAATATTGACTCCTTCTTGCGCCCAAGCTCCTAAACCTAATTCTGCCGTAGCCATTTCTTTTTTAGAAAGCTCTCGTCCTACTTTAAAATAGTCTGGACTCGGCTTCGCATAAATAGCTCGTTCAATCTCTACGAATGCTGGGGCATTCCCCTTGTTTTCCAATAAAATACCTACTTTCATAGGTTCTGTTCGTTCGTTTACATGGTAAAAGTAAATACGACTTTTTCCATGTAGTGTACCTGCTGCAACAATTCCAGGCTCTTTTACATATTCAGGACTATCTGACAATAATAATGTATCTATCTCTTTTACAGTTTTCACTGCTAAAGGCGTAAATGTATAGTCATCAATATTGATAGTTTTGGGAGCTTGTCCATAGGTAGTGCTCATACCTAATAAGGCTAGTACACTACCTAGCAAGCACCGTTTCCATTGTGTTGTATTCATCAATTTCATAGTTCCTCTATTCTATCGTAAGTCCATCCGGCTCCCACTGCAATGCGATAGTTTCTAATTTACGCAAACGATGTCCAATGCCAGATTTTGTCAATTCTCGTTTATATTTTGTTTCATACGCATCTACTAATTCTTGCAAACTTCCATCTGGAAATTCTTGTCGCAACATAGCTGCCTCATAAAGACGAATTGGCAAGGAATCTAAGCCTTGATGCTTATCAATAATACGGATCGCATCGAGTTGGCGTACTGCTGCATTCACTGTTTTTTGTAAGTTCGCTGTTTCACAGTTTACTTGTCGATTGATAGTGTTGCGAACATCTTTCATAATACGTACATTTTCAAAATTCATCAGTGCTGATTGAGCTCCCATGATTTGTAAACATGACGTCACCGCATCACCTTCTTTTAAATACACTACAAATTCTTCTTTCCGCTCTACTTTCCGTGCATTGAGACGAAACATTTTTAATACCCGAATAATCTGGTCCGCAAAATTTTCTTTCGTTGTCATAAACTCTAAATGGTAATCACTTTGCGGTTTATTTACGGAACCGCAACCAAGAAAGGCGCCTCGCAAAAAGGCACGCCGGGACTCCATATCTTTTAGCCATGCATCTGGTATCATAGCATCTACTGGCCATAATTGTAACTCTTCTAGGGCAAGACGGCTTGGCTCTGTTGGTTCTACCGTCAAGGTATACATATTTTTCTTGCGTAAGTTTAGCCCTTTACGCACTAGTACAGAGGTAGGTAAATCATACTGTTCTTTGATGATTCCTAGCACCCGTCTAGCCACGGCATTATTAGCCGTCACCAAACGCACCCCTACACGTCCTTGCATACCTAATAAGATGGACCCACCCATCCGTAATAAACAAGAGGCCTCTACCTTGGATGCCCACGCATCTTCTGTTTTAAATTGGCACAATTCATTTTTTACATCTTCTGCAAATGACATAGCCTCTCCTTTACTATTTCTACTAGAAAATAGAGCCTCTAAAGGCTCTACTTTCATACTTAATGATCTTCTCGTTGTAAATAATATTCTAAAATATGCGGTTCAATATCTGTCTGTAAGGCATAGACTACATCCATGACCACCTTAGCTAACCGATCTGAATTATGAATTGCTTTATCTTGACTATCTACTAGATTTGCTCGAATTGTACGAACCCCCATCGATTGCAACACGTCCATATCTACGTCTACTGGTTCTTGCCCCGCTTGTTTATAATGTTCCAATGTGGCATCTTGGATTCTGTTATCATTCACAAGGACTGTATCGATAATTCCCACCTCACTATGTGCTTCAATGGCTTTCACATGGTCAGATACAGTATACCCATCTGTTTCACCTGGCTGCGTCATCACATTGCAAATATAAATCTTAGCCGCTTTAGAATTAGCAATGTGATCTGCTACCTTATCAATCAATAGGTTCGGCATTACCGAAGTATATAAACTGCCCGGGCCTAAAATGATGGCATCGGCTTCATCAATGGCTTGCAAGGCAGCTCCTACCGGAGATGGTCTATGTGGCTCAGTATAGACCTTCGCAATTGGCTTACCCGCATTAGGGATATTACTTTCCCCTTCTACGATAGTGCCATCCGTCAATTTTGCAATCAGTTTGATTTCTTCTGTAGATGATGGAATAACACGTCCTCGAACTCGCAATATCTTGCTAGAGGCTTCTAAGGCTTTTTCCACATCATCTTTCAGCACTTGAGTCATAGCTGTTAAGAACAAATTCCCAAAACTATGACCCGATAATTCTGCTCCTTTAGTAAATCGATACTGGAATAGTTCTTCCATGAGGCCTTCTTTTTCCGCTAATGCTACTAAACAGTTTCGCAAATCTCCAGGAGCAATCATCTGAAAGTCTTCTCGTAACCGACCAGAAGAACCTCCATCGTCTGCTACTGTAACAATAGCGGTTAAGTTCGTGGTTTTACTTTTTAGCCCCCGTAATAGCATAGACAATCCTGTACCACCACCAATCACTACGATTTTTGGTCCTTGTCCTAAGCGAATTTTTTCAAAAATATAATCGCTCACGCCATCTTCTGTATTTGGCAAAATCGCATTCACAATGGTCTGAATGAGCTTACGTATCCCCCACAACATAGCCACTATACCCGACACAATACCAGCCAAGCCAAGACTGGCTATGACCGTATAGTTATAGGAGCCTGTGAGATGGAATAAAAATTCTAAGAAAATATCTTCAAAGTTGCTAATCCACTGGTAGTTCATCATCATAAGAACACCCACTACCAGCCAAATCGTGCCTAAAGAAAATAGGAATAGCCACCGCTTAATATTAATGCCTGGCGCAAACCAGCGCATCCAATTATTATATTTCATAGGCTTGAGAGACGAAAGAAATCGTCCCACTCCTTTCTTTTATAGGTCTAATCTAGAACGTGGATTCACATCTTCTTCTACATGATTACGCATCATATCACGATGTTCCACGGAAACATTACAGCCTTTTTCTTTCAAATGTGTATACAATGCCTCTGCCATTGCTACGCTACGATGCATACCGCCTGTACAGCCTACAGCTACTACAAATTGGCTTTTTCCCTCTTGTTCATAGTTTGGTACAAGGAAATCTAGTGTAGTAAAGAAATGCTTTTTAAATTCATCAGTCACTTCAAAGGAGTGAATATACTCTTTTACCACCGGTACACGCCCCGATTTATGACGATATTCAGGAATGTAGTATGGATTCGGCAAAAATCGCACATCCCATACCATATCCGCATCATTAGGCATACCAAATTTAAACCCAAAACTTACCACCGTAATCGCCATTCCATCGGTTTGTTCTTTCACGTGGCTAAAGGTACGGCGCATAAATGATTTCAACGCCGATGTTTTCATGTTTGTGGTATCGATAATATGATCCGCTTTACTACGTACATCCGCCAAGAGTGCTCGTTCTTGTGAAAGTCCTGTACTAATGCGACCCGATGGTGCCAATGGGTGACTGCGACGTGTTTCTTTATAACGACGAATCAAAGTATCATCGCTAGCTTCCATGAATACAATTTCATAAGGCACATTCATCGCCGTCAAATCTTCTAGGGCGCTATTCAAATCATCAAAAAATTCACGACTACGGATATCTACTACTAAGGCTACTTGACTTACTTTAGTGCCTGCACTTTGACGACAAATTTCACTAAACTTAGGAATCAACACAGGAGGAATATTGTCGATACAGAAATATCCCATATCTTCCAAGACTTGCATCACTTGTGTTTTACCTGCTCCGGACATACCGGTCACAATGATTAAACGAAACCCTTCCATGAGGCCCTCCTACAAAATTTTATAATACATTCGCTTCAATCCATTTAGCGACACCATCATTTTCATTTGTGTCGCATACTTCTTTGGCAATCGTCTTCACATGGTCCTCAGCATTTCCTACTGCCACAGAATGGCCCGTCGCTTGTAACATAGAAATATCATTTTCCGAATTACCAAAGGATACCATCTCTTCTAAATCGATGCCCAATCGTTCACCCATGAAGGCTAAAGCTTCCCCCTTAGATACATGAGGTGCCACGATTTCTAAGAAGTTCACCTTGGACCGAACTAAATCAACCATATGGCCTACTTCTTCGGACAGAATAGCAATGACCTCTGTCATACGTTCAGGCTCTTCTACCACTAATAGTTTATTCGTCCCTTTTTGAGGTTCATAGATAGCGTCCCCTACATACACAGCCTTGGCATCTGTAATCTCTTCATAAAGACGAGAAAACTCTGTTTCACTGTGTACTAACAATTCATCATCAATATAGGACTGAATATAGATATTATGCTCTTTTGCAATGGCTAATACTTTACGGGCTACCTCTGGTGGAATCGCTCGTTCCCAAATAAGTTCCTTACTTTCCACACGTTGAATGACACCGCCAGAATACAGTACCATCGGTACATCGCCTAAGCCTAAACGATGTGCTACAGGATATGCCGTTTGGTACATACGGCCTGTGGCAATAAGTACCTCAATTCCCTTCTCCTGTGCTTGTTTAAGCACATCTTTTGTATAGTTAGACACGGTGTTATCATCACGTAACAGCGTATCATCTAAATCTATGGCTAATAATTTCATAACATCACTCCTTCATCATATCTTTCATTATACCATATAACAATATATAACTACTGTATAAGTATCACTAAGATACAAATAGTTCTATATGAAATGATATAAAAAATACCTCAACCATAGATATTAGCCATAACTATTAAATAAGCGCCACCACATTGGAGAAAACAAAAAACGACAGATTATACATCTAGTATAGTACTAGTATGCAAACCTGTCGCAATTGTGTTTCTTTATAGTTTAATACCCTATTGATACATTAGGAAAATAGATGATCTATACCATCCATATCCAGAATCGTACCAATTGTAAATGGTCCAAAAATACCAAATCGTGCGCTTACTTCATCAAAACGCATTTCATTGACGATTTTTTTAAACTGAATGGGATCATCACTCATCAAGGTAATACCCCATTCCCAATCATCCATGCCAAAAGCACCCGTCGTAAACTCTTTGATAGTGTCCTCATATTTTTTGCCAATTTGACCGTGAGAACGCATCATGCTACCACGACTTTGACGATCCAACATATACCAATTATCTGTCAGATTACGTTGCTTCGCCATAGGATAAAAGCACATGCACGCCAATCTAGGAATTTTTGGATATAACCGAGCTTGTACTTTGGGATGGTCCTTCGGAGATTTCACATAATTGCTTACTTCAATCACAGATACGAAAGAAGATTCTGGCTGTAATACACTAAAGATTGGTAATTTTTTTAGTGTCAATTCTACTTCGTTCAACTCTTGCAAACTTGGTTGCAAGAACCAAAACATAATATCTCCCTTGTGACCATTGATTTGGTACATAGCATAGCTACTTGTATGGGCCTCATGAGCTGTTTCTAAATTTCCAATAAACCCCTTGAAAGATTGCAATGCTTCACTTTGTTGCTCAGCAGACCAGCTTCTCCATTTTTCAAAATTGATGGAATAATTAGCGTGTAAGCTAAACCAACCTTCGTATGTTTCAGGTACTTTTTCTAGTCCTGTTATTTCTGGACGCCCCTCCACTGGACCTGTTCCATGATGTCCGTGGTTAAATTCTGTATGTGTATCCATAGGAACTACCTCCTTTGTTTCTTCTTTCCATGCTTCTACCAATTCATAGGCTTGTTTAATGCCATCTGGCATGCCTACCCCTTTAAATGGCGTTCCAATCAATGCCAATCCTGGGTAGTTCTGTACCACATGTTCCATGATTGTTGCGATTCTATCTTTATGACCCACTTCATATTGAGGCATGCTTTTTTGTAACCGCACTACTTCCATCCATTCTGGATTTCCTGTAAACTTCAATATATTTCGTATTTCTGAAAGCGCCAATTCACACAGTTCTTCTTCACTGTGCGTATCTACCGTAGAGTCTGTAGGCTTCCCTAAAAAGACGCGTAATACCACTTTGTCTTGTGGTGTCGTTTGTGGCCATTTGCTAGAAATATACGTACATGCCGTCAATGGTGTCTCTGTACTGCGGGTGATGACAAAACCTGTGCCTTGCAATGGTTTTGTAAAAGCTGACTTCGGCAAACTCATAATGACAATGGCACAAGAGGATTGTTCCATATGCCGCAAGTCTTCAAATTTTTCATCTCCCACAAAAAATTTTTCATACGCTTTAGGTGGCGTAGTGATCACAAGACGGTCGTAGGAGTCTGTACCGTTTTGTGTTTGCACTCTATAGATCTTATCTGCGTATGATGCCTCTAGCACCTCAGTCGATGTGTGCAAAGAAACGTTCTTCGGCATTTGTTCTACAAGAGCATCTATTAATGATTCTAAACCTCCCGTTAACTGGGCAAATTGACCTTCTGTAACAGCCCCAGATTGTTTGCGCATACCTTGCATAGCCATCATACCTTTGACCAAGTTTCCATGCTTTTGTTCTAATTGACGAAATTCTGGAAAGGTGCCCAGTAAACTTAAGCGTTTTAAGTCTCCGCCGTAGATACCCGCTAAGAGGGGTTCAATTAATAAATTGACTAGTTCATCCCCTAAATGATAGCGGAAAAAGGCATCGATACTCATATCCTCGTTTCCTGGATATGGTTTCTTAAAAATATCTAATCCAGCTCGTAATTTACCAGACCAGCTCAATAAACTAGACATAGCAAAGGGAAGAAATTCTGTGGGAATCCCAATGATAGAGCCACCAGGGATAGGTTTCATTTGACCTTGATGGTAAATATAGGATTCTCCCGTAGCATTACGCACTAAGGTATCACCTAATCCCAATTCCTGTACCAAATCTGTCATAGATGTTTTTCTCGCTAAATACGAATCAGGGCCCACTTCTACCACATAGCCATCACGACGTTTTGTTTGTACCTTTCCACCCCAACGATTCGAAGATTCCAGAACATGAATCTCCCAATCAGGAAACGCCTTACCCATATAATAGGCGGACGATAGGCCAGTTAAACCACCGCCAATAATTGCTACTTTCAAATTATCCCTCCTTCCAGAGAGCTATTACTACACCATGCGCCATGGCTTTCACAAAGAGCGTATCATGATCTGGCATAGGTACACGTACATACGACATACCTAAGTGATCACATTGTTCACGACGTTCCACGTCTAAATCATAGGACACTTCCATATGGGTGCATGTAAAGCCGATAGGAATATATACCACATGGGTATAGCCATCTGCGCCCGCTTGCTCTGTCACCATTTCCACCGTAGGTCTTAGCCATTCCCCACGAGTGCCTGCACTTTGCCAAGCTAGGATAGCATTGGGCAACACCAATTGATCTGCTATGGACTGCATCACCCGTTGTAAGCTATGCACATATCCATCATAGGAAATTTCTTGCATCAGTGGCACACTATGGGCTGTAAAGACATACAGCGGTTTCGCCGTAATAGGCAATGTACGCATAGTCTTCTGTACTCGATCTGTCCAAGATTGCACTAATGACGGTACATCCGCCCAATTCTGTACTACCTTCCATCGGTCATTCATAAACGGTTTCAGTGGCTCTAGATAGGATGCATTTAATATGTCTGTTCCATAAGGATTCATCATGAGCACCACTACTGTATCATAGTGATTCAACTCCTTGGCTACATCCCCGATGAGTGGCTCTATATATTTATGAGCTTGTACCACCGTTACCTTTGCAATGGGTAGTTCGTTTTGTAGTTCTTCTTGCAATCGCTCTGCTTGCCATGAGGTGGACTCCATCAATTGGGATTGTCCACCAATGCATTCATACTTATGTCGCAAACCTTGTAATTCTTCGTCACTTGGAGCATGACCTCTCCGTATGCGAGTGTAATACTCTTTCACATCTTCTAAGGAACGGGGAGAGCCATAATCTAATACCAATACACAAACTTGTTGTATCTCTTTATCCTCTGTCATGTACATACTCCACTATGTTCCGCAACACTTTAGGATTCGCATCTGGCACAACACCATGGCCTAAATTAAAAATATGCTTTCCATGAGCAGCACCTTCTGCCAAAATACGATCAATTTCACGTTGAATCGTTTTCCAATCTGCGAATAAATAGGCAGGATCTAAATTCCCTTGTAATGTTTGCTTGATACCCATCGCGCTTGCTTCTGCAATGGAGCACCTCCAATCACAACCGATTACATCTAATGGCAATTCTTTCCACACAGGAAATAAATGCTTCGTGCCTACGCCAAACATAGTGATTGGAATATGGGGGTATCGTTCCTTAATGGTCCCAATAATACGTTTCATATACGGGAATACGCCACTTTCATATTGTTCTATAGAAAGGGCTCCAATCCAAGAATCAAAAATTTGAATTGCATTCACACCCGCCTGAATTTGACCTTCCATATAAGTAACAGACATGGCAGTCAATCGCTCCATCAAAGCATGCCAAATCTCAGGCGTTGCCACTAAACATTGACGAGTTTTCTGGTAATTCTTAGAAGGTCCACCTTCAATCATATAGCTAGCCAATGTGAAAGGAGCTCCTGCAAAGCCAATTAAGGGAACTGTGAGCATTTCTTTCGTCAACATTTGGATCGTTTTCACCATAAAGTCCAACGATTCTTCTACCACAATATCCCGTAGCTTTTCCACATCATCTTTGGACCGAATGGGATTGGAAATCACTGGCCCTATACCCGATTTTATGTTCACATCTACGCCCATAGGCACCAAAGGCGTCATAATATCTTTGTACAAAATAGCCGCATCTACATCATACTCATGAACAGGCAGCGCCGTCACTTTTGCACATAATTCCGGTTGATGAGTAATCTCAAATAGGCTATATCGCTCTTTTATCTTGCGATACGCCTCTTGACTTCGCCCCGCTTGACGCATAAACCAAACTGGTCTGCGGGACACCGACTCACCTGCAATCATTTGCAAATAATCTTGTCGTTTTTCCATATATAATTACACCTTACCTTTTACCAAACCAAACTTGGATTCTATAATCTATTGTAGCATATGGCGCATGTATTTACCTATATATTCTTTCACTACATATAAAGTGCATATCGATTTCTATCTATAAGGTATCGTTAACTGGTTAAAAATACTCTTACTTAGTATGACTGTACAGATCTTCATTATATACAGTATATTTTGTAAGCCATGCATGTAAAAAGAGGCTGTAACAAACATGTAAAACGTACATGTTGTTACAGCCCTCAAATCCCTTTATAGGGTTAATACCTCATTTAACAAGAAGCCCTTAATACCTATATTTTATTGTTATATGTCTTGTATCCTTACATACTCTGCTCCAAGCATATGAGCAATTTCTTTCCCTCGATTCATACGAACAAAGCTAGCATCGGTATCAATCACAATCGTTTGTATCCTCTGACTGATAAGCCAGTCACCAACTTGTTCTAGCCCTTGTAGTGCTTGTGAGGTGACCTTCCCATCTGTAATAATTACGACCTTTGCCTGTACATGCCCCATTTGAGACATGTCGTTGCCTATCTGTTTGACCGCTTCCTCAATGCCTTTTACAAAGGGCGTTCTCCCTCCAATCCGAGCTGTTTCCAATGCTTTAGGGATGGTCTCAATTCGCTGTGTCAGCGGCACCACACATTGCGCCCCTTGCTTTTGAAAGGTGATGAGCGATACATACTGTCGTTTTACATACATCATCTGTACCAATTGTGAAAGTAACTTCTCTGCCCCCTGTAATCGTTGTCTCTGCCCCATAGATCCACTTGTATCAACTACTAAATAGATGGCTTCTTTTGGCATTTCCTGATACATAGCATATCTGACATCTTCTATAGTTAGCCGAATCGGTACTTGCCGACTACGTACAATCCCTTGTACTATCGTTGGTATCCATGCAATGGTTCGCCCCGTAATTCCTTGACGATGTACCTTAGGGCCTCGACCGTCATCACTGATGTCTATGTGTTTCTTTGCCGGCTCAGATTGCAACATCCCATATAAATGTAACACCTGCGTTTCCACTGCTTCTGAAAGTGCAAAGGACTCCTCTACCTTACCTCTATGGGACTCACGTTGGCCCTCTCCGCTCGTATCCTTTTCTTTCCCTGTTCCATCATATCTAGTAGCTAATTCCTCTTCTGTCTGATCAGATTCTAGAGTAGTTTGCTCTATTGGTTGTTCCTCGTGAGAACTATCCCTATCTGTCGTCATCCCTTGAGTCACCTTTCCCGTTGACTCATCACGGTCGTTCTCCCTATCTATCCCTTGTGAGCCATTATCTTCTTGTTCTCGGTTTGAACTGGCCTCTTTCGATTTCTCTTGTTCGGTTCTTGTTTCATCGGATGGCATTCGGTCAGATGAATCTTGCGCCTCTCCCTCTTGCTGTGTCCAAGGGTTCACTAGGTTCTTCATTTTCTGTGGTAATGTCCATGGAAGTACTGTTTCTACATCAGTAGGCTCCACAAATTGATGGCCTTTTTCTCTAGCTAAACCTATGGCCGCTTTTAGTAAAATATATTCCATGCCCATAAAGGAAATGTTGAATCTCTCTACTAGACCGGAAATGTATGTATATATGCTATCATGCACGGTGGGGGTTCTAGGTGCATTCATCAATTCCCCCTTAGGACGAATCGACTCTTCTCCATGAATTCCATATACATCTACTGATATTCCTTCCCCGTGGTAACTTTCACGAGTCGCACCGTTCTCATATATATCTGCATGGTCTCTATCTGCTAGGACTCGCACTCTAGTGTTCGCATCCGGTGATTCTATGGGTATCCACAAATCCATATCATAGACCCATTGGGATAGCCCTTCTATTCCCGTATAGGTCCCAATGATTTGTAGCGGTCTTCCCGCTTCGTACCGATGATTTTGCTCGTAAAGAATCCGTAACCACATGGACCGGTCAAAGTGATCCAATCCTTCGCAGATGAGCAAGTCATACACGTCCCAAGGATGTGCTTGTTTTGCAATTTGAGCTGTTTCTAAGGTCCTTTGTATATTCACCGCTTCCTGCACATAGCACTCACATCTGTATGAGATGTAATCGTCGTATAGATTCGGCCCCTATCATGCAATGCTTGCAACAGGGCATACGTTTTTCCCGTTCCCACTTCACCTGAAATCAGTAATGTCCGCAACAAAGGTTCTTGCAAAAAGAGGCGAATGGCTGTATTCATTTGTATACTCATACCATTCATCTCCTTTAACAAAATCTCTAGTACACACTTTATCTATGAGATACATCTCAGATAAAGATCTTCTATTTAGATATATCTCTTATAAAAACGTCTTCGTTACTTGCCTATTCTACTACTTGTGTACCCCTTCATAGGTAGCCCATAGATTGTCCAGCATAGTTTCATCAAATTCACGTTGCTCAAAAGGTTTCCGCTTCATCCGATGAGATACCACAAGCGGTGTCAACTGTTTCAGATGATCCATGGTCACATGGGGCTCCCTCTGTAAGGCCGCCAAAGCACGGCTACTATTGAGCAAGGTAATATCTGAACGATGTCCCTCTACGCCTAGGGTAATCGATATATTGGCAATCAATTCTAATAGATTTGCATCTACCCCAATGGTAGGCAATACTTTGCGCGCTGTTTCAATAGTTTTACGCAACGCTTCATCGTCCTTCCTGTAGGACTCAATAAATGCTTGTGGAGTATCTTCAAAGGCCAATCGGCGACGCAATACTTCCATTCTCAAGGCTACATCAGTTTCTGCTTTCACAGTCACCGATAGACCAAAGCGATCCAACAATTGTGGACGAATACCCCCCTCTTCGGGGTTCATGGTGCCCACCAAAATAAATCGTGATGGATGACTATGGCTAATGCCCTCCCGTTCGATGCGATTCACCCCCATGGCCGCCACATCTAACAATGTATCCACTAAGTAGTCCTCTAGTAAATTGACTTCATCCACATAGAGAATATTTTCGTGAGCCTCAAATAAAATGCCTGGAGAAAACTCTTGCTTCCCCTCTTGCAGCATCCGCTCAATATCCAAGGTTCCCACCAATCTGTCTTCCGTGCAATGCAATGGAAGGTCCACCACTTTCATCGGTGTGCCATCACGATGCATAGGCAGCACCTTGGCTAAGCCTCGTACCGCCGTCGATTTTGCCGTTCCCTTATCACCCTGTATCAACACACCACCTACCCGTGGGTCTACTGCATTGAGGAGTAAGGCCAATTTCATTTGATCTTGTCCTACTAAGGCTGTAAAAGGATATATAGTACTCATGTTAGTCTCCTTACGTTTCATCATAATACCCCTCTAGGTCATCTTCCAAAGACAT
Organism: Veillonella sp. CHU732; assembly: GCF_003992085.1. Taxonomy (NCBI): domain Bacteria; kingdom Bacillati; phylum Bacillota; class Negativicutes; order Veillonellales; family Veillonellaceae; genus Veillonella; species Veillonella sp. CHU732. The sequence continues at coordinate 38,207 of NZ_RQVC01000009.1, read as the reverse complement.
TGCCACATCGCGCAATCCTTCTCTGCGCTCCACACTGGCATTCCAAAGTCCTCGTTGTTCTGCTTCTAATAAAGTATGGCAAATAGCCCCTAATGCCCAAGGGTTGGCTTGACGCATCCAGTCCTGTACCTCCTGATTCATGACATATTCGTCTGTATAGGCATCATACATCCAATCTTGAATCATATCACTAGTGGCATCCCATTCATAGGTATGTTGAACACAGGACGCCATATCCGCTGCTCCCTTGTAACCGTGTTTCATCATGCCTTCTATAAAAATAGGGTTTATTGGTTCACTACGGAACTGACGCTGAATTTCATCTTCTAAGGACCGCACCAAAATATCTTTGCGGTACGTGGTATCTCCTATAAATGATTTCGGCTTAGTACCTTTCACCGCCTCCACAGCAGCGATCATACCCCCATGGTAGGCATTGAAATCATCTGTACTCAACAAACTAACTTCACGATTATCTTCATTTTTCACGGTCACTTCAATGGAACCTAATCGCTTGCGAAACTGTTGATGGCTTGGAATAATCTCCCCTTGCTCATCATATCCATAGCCACCCCAGGTAACATAGGCATTGGCTAAATCTTCACGAGTAGACCAGTTGCTTTGTTCTAGAATTTGATTCACTCCTGCCCCATAGGCACCTGGTGCATCGCCAAAGACACGAATCGTAGCAGCTTTGATAGCTTCTTCATAGTCCATACCGTCTTCTACCAACGCAGCTGTATCCAAGTCTATATGTTTTTTTACGTAATTCACACTATGATCTTCATCAAGGGCGTTTACCATTTGCACCGCTTTTGCAATCCACATGACACCGGAAGGCATCATATCTCGGAATAGTCCACTAATACGGCTTGTTACATCGATGCGTGGTCGCCCTAATTCCTCGAGAGGTATGACTTCTAAATCGGATACACGACTTCCTGTATAAACTGGTCGTACACCCAATAAATAGAATACTTCACCAATACATTGTCCATGCGAGCGTTGCGTGTTGTCTGCCCACAAGACAATACCAATTTCCTCTGGATATCGCTGTTCTTCTCGAATATATTCATTAAGCAATGCATCGCCTAATTCACACCCGATGGCATAGGCAGGCACAGTGGGCAATGTCCGTTCATCCACACCATAAAAATTGCGCCCCATCGGTAGCACATCGATACCACCATTAGTAACAGCGCCACCGATGTTAGGTGGAATATAGTTTCCTTCTAAACCTCGTAACAATTGGCACATTTCTTCTGTGGTTTGGCGCAACCCTGCGAGGTAGGTCTCACACAGCGTTTCTTTCTGTGCCTCCTCTTGCACACCATGCATGTCTAGGAAAGCATCTATATACCCAGCTTCTTCCTCTGTAGTTGGATTTTGCCCTAAAATATGCAAGCCACAACGAATATGACGATGTTGGATATCCATCAAATAATTATGAATATCCCCTAACAGTTCTTCTGCCTCATCTGCATGAATGGAGTCAGCTAAGGCGCGCCACTCTTCTTCACTGACAGATCTATCTGCCACAAAGTGTACCTGGCCTCCCTCTTGATACCAGTCGAAGGGTTTGCACAAGTGCTCTAAATGACACTCTTTCACAGAAGATAAGATATACCCTAGCACCACTTGCTCTTGATTTGTTTCCTGGGCTTTCATATGGTCATATTCATACAAATACCGTTCTAGCGTTTCATAGTCACCATATAAACCGGAACGCTTCATAGGTGGCGATAAATAGCTAAGTAAAACAGCATGGCTACGCCGTTTCGCTTGGATACCTTCACCGACAATAGTCGTCCAGTACGGATAGAGATTAGGTATATCTTCGATACCTAACTGCGGGTAACAATAGGAACTTAAAGCCGTTCCCTTACCAGGTAGCCATTCTAAGTTGCCATGTGTCCCCATATGAATCGCCACATCGGCTTGAAATACAGTACGCACCCAATGATATACTCCCTCATAGTGATGCGTAGGCGGAATATCAGGTGAATGGTACAGTGCATCTGGATTCTCACTAAATCCACGTGGTGGTTGTACTAAAACCCACACATTGCCAAAGGCCACACCGGGAATGATGAGCTCATCCTCTTCTACAAATATCTCCCCTATGGGCTGTCCCCAATGTTGTAGTAGTGATTCTTGGGTAGCACTATCCAGCTTTGAAAACCACGTCCTATACACTTCTTTCGGTAGTTTCGGGGCTTTCTCTACGGCTGAATCGGTCAAACAATCTACATCATTCGTAGCATGTTTGGTCAGTATCGTCATTAGATCTTCACTCGTTTGAGGGATACCATCCACTGTATATCCGTTCTGTTGTAATTCTTTCAACAACCGTAGTACAGATTCTGGTGTGTCTAGCCCACAGGCATTGCCAATATGTGAATTTTTGGGAGGATAATTATGAAGGAATAGAGCAATCTTTACTTCTGACCTATGTTTCTGTTGCAATGCAATCCATCGTTTCGCTTGGTCTACTAACTTTTGAATTCCCTCAGAATATGGTTTGAAATAGTAGCCTCTTTCCTCTGAGTACGTTCTGGCCCCTACAATATGACCGTTTAAAATGCCATCTATTTCCGGCAATGACAAGGAAAAGGATATATCCATAGGCTCTAATCCTTGTGAACGTGTTTGCCAGCTTTCAAGAGTAGTATAGGTAACAAAGCCCTGCAAGATAGGGATTCCTAAATCCGTCATTTCATCACGACTCGCCCCCTGCAAGCCAATGATGGAGAACTTGCATGTATTAATGATGAGAGATATGGTCTCTTTCACTTGATGATCAAACAACGTGTGCCAACAATCGTACCACCGTAATTGTCCACCAGATTTACTGCTGTATTGACCAAATACTAATACCGGTGATAACCCTTGTTCTAATGCACGATCATACAGTGCATAGGGATAGTCTAATTGACCTTGCACCCATTCATCTCGATAAAAGAAAATGCCCACCACTGGACCGCCATGATCATAGTCCTTACGGTATGCCTCATAGGATGGATACACTTCCCCTTGTCTGCCTAAAATACCTTGGTATGGTAGTTCTTTCACCGGTTCTACTGGCCCTGTATAACCTTGTAAAGATAGCATATATTGGCACAATCCATAAAAGTTTTCTGTCCCACCTTGGTGCAAATAAGCCTTAATTTGATCAATGTCCTCATCTGCAACACCATATCGCTGTACATCCGACGCTGAATCATGGAATAGTAATACATACGAAACTTGTTTCTGTGTAATATATTTGTGAATTCCTTTTACCAAAGGAGTATCTAAGGTACTTCCTACATGAGTAAATAGTACTATATCCGTACCATCAATCGCCCTCTGAACATCTTCTAACTCTATATTTTCAGATGCCAGAAAGACTATGCCCAAGGACATAATCTCATCTGTATACTTCTGTTCTATTTCTTTAGCCCATTGCCAATGTTTCGTCATGGACGTAATGATTAAAAAAGAATATTTCATATCTTAGGTACCACTACTACAACATCAATCGTTCGATAACAGAATAGATATTCAATCCCGCACACCAACCATCACTGATGGTCTTACCTGCTGTGATCACATACCGCGGATCATCAAAGTAAGTCCATTTATAATGTTTACCTTTTCCTGTCACATGGAAACCGATACTACGCAAGTAAGATTCAAAGCTGGAGTCCATTTTACGATATGTACGAATTTTATGTTTCAATTCTTCACGACGTTTACGGATAGAGTTGTTAAAATGATTCGCTTCTAATAAATCTTGGATAACATGTTCACGGCGAGAATTAGGGGCACATAATTTCTTATAATCTGCCAACATATCCAACACTAAATCACGCACCTCATGAGGGTATAAATCTTTTTCTTCCCCACGTAATAAAATAAACTCTCCTTCTGGTACATCGTCATCAAACTCGTCACCTTCAAACAAGCGTCCCACTTTGGACATATACAAATTGCCTTGTTCGTCCGTGTACGCCACGCCATGTGGTGTTTGCACTGTATCTGGTCCCTCTGGATCCGTATGGTCTTCTAAGTCTTCTAACAAACGGTCGTAATCGATACGAAGTTGTTTATTTTCCTTATGCAATTCATTATTTTCAGCCAACAACTTTTCATTTTTATCTTCCAAGGATGTATAAGCTTCTCGTAAGGATTCATTTTCCTCTTCTAACTCTTTCAACTTCGCCAACAATACTTTGACTTCCGCTGGTGAAAGTTCATATTTTTTTGCCTCTGCCTCTTGTTCCGCTTTCCGTTGTGCTTCCTCGCGATCTCGTTGAATTTTTGCTTTCCGCTCTTCTTCTAAGCGTAATTGTTCTTGTCGTTCTTCCTCTTCACGGAGACGGTCTGCTTCTAATTTCACCATTTGTTCATCTAAGAGCACTAATTTCGCCACACCTCTTGCATAGGCGGTGTACACAGAAGCAGGTGCCCCTTCTTGCAAGGCTTTCGCCACGTCAAAGACAGATGGTGCTTCCATGGAGATTAAAGATTCAGACTGCGCTGTATTCCATGGAAACACACTATCTTCTCCACAAATCGCCCGCAATGGTATTAACTCACCATCTACTAAAGCGTATGCATCTTGGCGTGTCCAAATGATACCCCACCGCTCCATAACAGTGTTCACTTTCTCCATCATCTCCACGGAGCCTACTTTTGTATACCGTGAACCTCTAATCATGCCTCGTTTGAGTATCGGTGTCATTTCAAATACACGCTCATGTACTTCTTTATGATGCATGTGAAGTAAGCGCATCAATGTCATGCCCGCTGTAATTTGTAACATTTGTGGCACGTCGAATACACCTTCTTTGCGGCCTTCCTTCACCAGTTGTGCCAGCATTTCTCCACAAGCCCCACTGCGGTGTTCCACATTGGCAGCTTCTAAAGCAGCACTCATTGTATCTGTAGGAATTATCTCCTCATCCTCCTTGCCATCTAGCACATCTTCTTCCATAGTAGTAATATATTCTACTTGGCTCCCACTAGAATCATCTAACTCCATAGATACACATGCTGGTGTAGCCCCATCTTGTTTTCGTAATTCTTTTGAAAGCATTGAAAAATCAACAAGCGGACCCACATCTTCACTTTTGATTTCATCAAGATGTATAGATGTCATTTGTCTTTCTAACCTAGCTATAGTCACTCCATCCCAAGTTTGTAAAGAATCGGTGGAACGCAAGCGAGAATAGTATTGTAAGGCAGTCACACAGGATTCAATGGCATGATGTCCCTGCTTATCAATGGAAATGAACTGCGGTTCCTTTGTACCGTAAGCATCAGCTGGGAAGAAGAGAATCACATGTTTCATTCGTTCTTTATTGGTGCCCCATTGTGCTAAGCTTTCATTTATTTTACCATTGTCACTAGGCACGACAATGACATGTGCCAACCCTAAGGTACTCATCGCCAAATCGTCCACATCTAATGGCGGTTCCCCAGATTTGGAGAGAGTCACCATGAGGATAGGCATTTTACATTGTTTGTCACCATCTAAGACCTTTTGGATATGACGGGCAGGATTATCTACATAGCGAGGTGTACCTAACATACGTAGATTGTTATCAATACCACCTTGTCCTGCATCAATTAAAAATCGACAAAAATCGCCTGCTAAGACTGGCAAAAAATGTTCCTTATCTACTGGCTTACCTTCCCCGTGAACAGTCATAGTAATGTATTGCTCTTCCGTGTTGTATATGACATCTAATACGTATTTCCCTACTTGGATGACAATCGACGATCGGGCTGCTACCACTGGTCGTACTCGTTGTATGGACAAACTGAGCCTTTCATCACCCCATGTAACGGGGCCATCTAAGATGCCCCAGTTCATATCATCTAACTGCGGATGCGCGTCTCCCCATATGTGATGGTACACTCGGTTCACCTGTTCTGACTGTACCCAGTCTATGACGACTTGTACAAACCGTTCCTCTGAAACCCCTTTGGCTACTGGCATTTGCGTTGCGTATAATAACATGTCTCTCTTCTCCTATACCAAATCTAACCTACATGGCCCCACATAAAAAAGGTCATATCTTATGACTATTCGACAAGAATCATAAAACTCCTACTTCACTATGTCACAAATAGAATGCCCTTATACTAGCTAACCACTCCCACCCAGCTTCTTTCTCTCGTACATACAAAAAAGCCGTCACATTGTGACGGCTTTGATAAGTCTCAACCTATATAATTAGTCGATTTTAATACCATGGATTTCTTCAGCTAAACGTTTTAATGCTTCTACTGTACGAACACCTGGTACATATCCCACACCGGTATAAAAGAAGCTCCAAATTGAGGGCTACTACGAGTGAAACCACCAGTCACATATTATTTCAACAAGCCTTTCCCTAACAATATGTGTCGTATGGTCATGATTGGATGTATCCATAACATGCGAGGACCACTGTAGCGCATGACTTCTTTAATTCGTTCCCGATAGGTCGGTGCGTAACAATGTGTTTTGCACATAGCGCAAAATGTTTTTTCTTCCATATGCGGGCATCGCTCTACCCTTGCTTCTGCATAATGCATCAATTCTGCACAGCTTTCACAGAGCTCACCGGACTTACGTCGGTGCTGTCCTTTGCAGTAGATTTCTATCATCTTGCGCACCGTTTTTAATTCTTTTAATCGCTTATCTTCGATAGCCTGCTGTTTCTCACGTTCTTTCATCACTAACTCCTCACTATTTAATGCTCAGTAGTTATGAATGTTGTACTCACGTTTCCTCTGTACTGTAAGGGATATTTATAGTCCCCCTAAAATTTACAGTGTAATCGGCAAGAATGTCATGAGCATTGCTATAAATATTGCTGGTAGCAAGTTAGCCACTCGAATCTTGTTGGGCCACAATACATTAATACCTACACAGAAAATTAAGATAGAACCCACATAGGATAAATTATCAATCGCCTCTGGAGTCATAAGCGGTGCTGCCAAATGAGCTAATCCCGTAATGATCCCTTGGGTAATCCCCACTGGTAAAAAGGAGAACAATGCCCCTTTTCCCATGGAGGATGCCATGACCATCACAATAATACCATCTAGAATACTTTTGACGACCATCGTACTGTAATCACCAGTCAAACCATCTTGAATAGAACCGATGACGCCCATAGCTCCTACGGTAAATGTCATGGATGCCGTAATAAAAGCATTGGTAAACTGTGGGTCCCGACTGTTACCTGTTTTCAACTTTAGCCATTCTCCAATGGCAGTAATACGCCTATCAAAATCAATCAATTCTCCAATAATAGCTCCCAGCACCATAGAGATAATCATCATCATAGGTCCCGTTGTATGAAGGCTATCACTGACGATAACTAGCATATATTGCATAGTACCACTCATGCCTAATAGAAGGATAATGATGCCACACACCATCATGAGCGTTTCTTTTAAATTATCTTTCATACGGTGTCGAATAAAGAGTCCTAATAGGCTACCACAAATGATCAACACCACATTAAGGATGGTTCCCATACCATGCATTGGTTGTTCCTCATCTTTCTAAAAAATCACTACACTATCATCCCCATCCACTTCGTGCACACGAACTTGCACCGTTTCCAAGTGGGACGTAGGAATATTTTTCCCTACATAGTCAGCTCGTATAGGTAGTTCTCGATGGCCTCGATCCACTAATACAGCTAATTGGATGGCACTCGGTCTACCTGCATCCATAAGGGCATTCAAGGCAGAGCGAATCGTACGACCTGTAAATAATACATCATCTACAAGAATCACAATTTTACCTGTCGTATCCAAGGTGAAAGGAGCTCCTTCCTTCGCAGTCTCTCCACGATCATCTCGATACAGAGAAACGTCCATGGTTGCCACATCTACTTGAATTCCTTCAATGGCTTCAATTTGAGCTTGTAATCGTTTTGCTAGATATACACCACGGCGCTCAATGCCAATGATTAAGGCATTGGATAATCCTTTATTACGCTCTAAAATTTCGTGCCCAATACGACGAATGGCACGCATCATACCAGCTTCATCAATTAAGATACGTTCTTCCATAGTATCACTCCTTATCGATTATGCTCTTTCGCATACTCAATACATGCCAAAAAATCTTCCGGCAATGGCGCTTCAAAGTGTAGCGCTTCCCCTGTGATAGGATGTTTCACAGATAATGTTTTAGAATGTAAAGCCTGCCCTACAATAGGAAAATCCATTTTACGGAATCCATAGAACGGATCATTCACCACAGGATGTCCAATATACGCTAAATGTACACGAATTTGGTGAGTTCTACCCGTTTCTAATTGGCATTCTATTAATGTGTGCTTCCCATATCGTTCTAATACACGGAAATGGGTCACCGCGTCTTTACTATTTTCAAAAACTACCGCCATTTTCATACGATCTTTAGGATGGCGACCGATAGGGGCCTTGATAGTCCCTTTTTCTTCCGCAATATTGCCTTGTACTAATGCATAATAGGTTCTTGTCGCACTATGCTCTTTCACTTGCTCTGCTAAGCCTAAATGGGATTCATCATGTTTGGCTGCCATCATCACACCCGACGTATCCTTGTCTAAGCGATGCACAATGCCAGGGCGAATTTCTCCATTGATGCCAGATAAATCTTTGCAATGGTATAACAAAGCATTCACCAGTGTCCCTGAATGATTGCCTACCGCTGGATGTACCACCACACCACGAGCTTTATTAATAACAATCATATGCGAATCTTCAAATAGAATATCTAGTGGAATGTCCTCTGGTTCTACTTCTACTTCCTGCATCTCTGGAATCGTCACAAGGATTTCGCTAGATGGTGAAAGTTTCAAGTTCGATTTTCCTGTTTTGCCATTCACTTGTACATGCCCCTCTTTCACTAAGGATTGCACATAGCTACGTGACTGACCAAGCTCTTTTGTGAGGTACACATCTAATCGTGTACCCTCATCTTGAGCCTCTACTATATATTGTTTTGTTTCCATTATTTACCTCACTGTTTCTGGCTTTCATAGGACCAAAAATATAGAATCAACAAAGGTACACCAATGCAAATACCAATATCCGCAATATTAAAGATAGGCCATACTCGGAAATCAAAGAAATCGACCACACCACCTAAGTACAAACGATCCCAGGCATTGCCCAAGGCGCCACCCAAGAGCGTACCTGTCCCAATTCGTGCATATAACGGTGCCATAGCTAATTTCTTACGACCTACGTACATAGCGCCTAGCAACAGCACCACGACCAACAACAATATCCATCGTTGGTGCATCAACATACCAAAGGCTGCTCCATGGTTCACAATATAGGTCCAATGAAAAACATCAGGTACAACTGGCACAGATTCACCCAACCGAAAGTGGCTGCGTACATACCATTTTGCTACTTGATCCAATAGGAAGGTCAAGATACTTATGATATAGATCATCGTTTACGTCCTCCACGGTCAGCCCATTGTTGTAATAAAGCACCTAAGTCCTGCTCTTTTTCTTGCCGTTTTCCTCGATTGTTTCTATCTCGCATAGGATTGCCTGAGCCACTTCTTACATCCTTAACGTTCTTAGAGTTTCGACCCTGTTGTCTTTCGCCTTTTGGTTGTTGACCATCCTTATGTGGTGTATTTCGACGGGGATTTCCATCGCCATTACGTCTATGACCTTGACGGTTTAGATGTTTTGGTTTTTCTCGTTTCATGGATAAACCAATGCGGTTCCGTTTTGTATCGACAGAAATAATCTCTACTTCGATAATATCTCCTACTGCCAATACATCGGATGGATGTTCATGATAGGCACAAAACTCGCTTTTATGCAACAGTCCATTGATTTTCACACCAATATCCACAAAGGCACCAAAGTCCACCACATTATGGACGGTTCCTTTTACCACAGTGCCTACTTGCATATCCTCCAAGCTAGCTATTTGTTTTCGTGTCATCGGCGCTGGCAAATCTTCCCGTGGGTCACGACCTGGTTTTTGTAAGGCTTCTACAATATCTCGCACTGTAGGTACACCTGCATCTAGCTGTTTCGCCAACTCTTCTACATCCACAGCTTGCAGTTTCGCCTTGGCCGTTTCCAACATCCCTTTATCTCGTAAATCTTCTAAGGACATCCCCAATTGTGCGAGCACCCCTTGAGCAATCTCATAGGACTCTGGGTGAACTGGCGTCGCATCTAAAGGATTCTCCCCTTTACCGATGCGCAAGAAACCAGCACATTGTGTAAAGGCGGCAGGACCTAAACGTGCTACTTTCAATAATTGCTTACGACTAGTAAAAGCACCATGTTCCTTGCGGTAAGCAATAATATTATTCGCCACGGTGCTAGAAATACCAGACACATGCTTCAATATCGCTGGAGATGCTGTATTGAGCTCTACCCCTACATGGTTTACTACAGTTTCTACCACTTGATCCAAAGTAGCGCCCAATTGTTTTTGATTCACATCATGTTGGTATTGACCAACACCAATTGATTTCGGATCAATCTTCACAGATTCCGCCAATGGATCTTGTACACGGCGCGCAATAGATACAGCACCACGGATAGATACATCTAAATCTGGCAATTCTTCAATAGCCAACTTAGAAGCAGAGTATACGGAGGCACCTGCTTCATTAGTGATAATATAATGGCAATCTAAACCTTCTTCAGCAATCATGGCAGATGTAAATTGCTCTGTTTCATAAGAAGCAGTACCATTGCCGATAGAAATCAAAGTAACACCATATTGGCGAATTTTCTTAGCCAATTCTTGTTTGGCACGCTCTGCTTGTTTATCACTCATCGTAAGATAGTAAGCGCCATAATCTAGGACATTACCTTCCCTGTCGATGATGGCCATTTTACAACCTGTACGATATCCTGGGTCTAAGCCCATAATAATATGTCCAGATAAAGGTGCTTGGAGCAATAAATTGCGCAAGTTCGTACCAAATACTTTAATAGCCTGCTCTTCTGCTTGTTCCGTCATTGCATTTCGTGTTTCACGCTCTAACGATGGATACAATAGTCGTTTATATCCATCAGCAATAGCCTCAGCAATATACGAATGCTCTACCCTTGCAGTACCTTGTACAGTGTCTACCATATATTGGATAAACGTTTCATCCGGTACCACAAAGCTAACTTTTAAAGCGCCCAAGCTTTCCCCACGGTTCATCGCTAATACACGATGGGATGGGACTTGGCGAATAGGTTCTTTGTATTCTTCATTGTATTGTAAGAATCCTTGGTTTACTTCTTCTTCACCTACTAGCTCCGTTTTCATATGACCAGTTTCCCACATGGCTTTACGCAAATATTGGCGAATATCTGCTCGTTCACTCGCTTCTTCTGCTACAATATCCATCGCCCCTTGTAAGGCATCTTCCACAGTAGGCACTTCTTCATTAAGGTACTCTGTCCCCATTTGACGTAACTCTTCTTCTGTAGCCGTTGTAAACAATGCCTGTGCCAACGGTTCCAAACCACGGTCTCTGGCCATGGACGCACGAGTTCGTTTTTTCGGACGGAACGGCAAATACAAGTCCTCTAACTCCTGTAATTTCATGGCTTTCGTAATGGCTAGGGACAATTCTTCCGTCAGTTTGCCCTGTTCTTCAATAGATTTTCTTACTTCTTCTTTACGTTGTAACAAATTGCGTAAATATTTCATCCGCTCTTCGATGTCACGCAATTGTTCATCTTTTAACTCACCAGTCACTTCTTTTCGATACCGTGCAATAAATGGTACTGTATTGCCCTCATCTAATAAAGTAATGGCTGCTTCTACTTGATGTGGCTTTACCCCTAACTCTTGGGCTATCACTACATGTATTTCCATTCTATTTCCGCCTTTCATAGGTTACAAAATCATAGGACAAGTCCTCTTGCCCAGCGCCCTGTGTACGCTCTATTTCAATCCATTCTGGCTTAGTATGCTCAGTAAATGTCACATCCCCTGTGAAAGATTGGTGTAACTCCGTCACATACAAACGATCTGCATAAGGCGCCATGCTTGCATACACCTGGGCGCCACCAATGCAATACGCTAACTCTAGGTCTTGCGCCGCTTGTGCCGCTTCCTCTGGACTATGGAATACTTTCACTCCTTCATAAGGTGGTATGTAATCCAATTGCGACGTAATCACCCAATGTTCACGATTAGGTAACAAAAACGGCAAAGACTCCAATGTCTTCCGTCCCATGATAATGACATATCCAGTAGTGCGCTTTTTAAAATATGCTAAATCTTCTGGAATGCGCCAAATCAGTTGATTATCTTTACCTATAACGCCATTCTCAGCCACTGCTACAATCATTGCTAACATAGATAACTCCTTATACAGCCACTGTCATAGATAGTTTCCCTAAATGCTCATACCCTTCTAGAGTTATATCTTCTGGTTTGAAATCATAGAAATTCGTAACATCTGGGTTTAATCGTAACACCGGGGCCTCTAAGGCTTCATGTTTACGTTCTAATTGAGTACGTAAAGCTTCTACATGGTTCTCATAAATATGAGCATTATTGATAACATGCGTGAATTGTCCCGGCTGTAATCCAGATACTTGGGCAATCATATGAACCAATGCTGCATATTGAGCCGTATTAAAAGGTACTCCTAATCCCATATCCCCACTGCGTTGGATAAGCATACAATTTAAACGACCATCTGTGACATCCCATAATGTTTCATAGGCACATGGTTGCAATGCCATATCTGGCAAGTCCTCAATATTCCACAAGGTCACAATCATACGACGACTTTGAGGGTCCTTTTGTAGCATATCCAATAAATTATCTAATTGTTTATATTTGGCAATTTGGTATCCATAGGCCTTACCAATCGTACCATCTTCACGCATCCATTCATCCCAAACTTTTACATTCATGGCCTGTAATTGACGTACATCATTAGATTGCAATTGCCAAATCCAAAGCAACTCTTTAATGGCCGTTTTGAAAGCCACAAATTTCGTGGTTAAAATAGGAAACTCTTCTGCTAAATTGAATTGCATCACTTGATGCGGTAATTTATAGGTCGCAATGCCTGTACGATTGTTGGCATAATACCCATGATCTAATATATTTTCTATAATCTGTAAATATTGCGCATCTGCTAAACTCATCTATGCCTCCTTGTATACGAAACTATGCTAAACTGTATCAGCATATAGTATGTATATCTGTATGTATATCTGTATTTGTATCAATATCTGTGTCTAAATGTATATGTATATCTACATTTAGATAAATATCAAGCTGCCTCGCTATAGCTATATGTTACCCTTAAAATCAGCAATAACCTTCAAAAATTCATTGCCATATTTGCGCAGCTTCATATCTCCTACGCCTTTCACATTCGCCATATCTCCTAAGGTCAATGGTTCTTTTGCTACCATGTCCAATAAAGTAGCGTCCGAAAAGATCATAAATGGTTTTACCCCTTCTATTTTTGAAAGTTCCAATCGATGCACACGCAGAGCCTCAAATAAGGAGTTATTCTTAGTGGCTTTTGCTAGCCCTGAAGCATTTGATTTAGAACGCCCCTGCATAGGACGATGTTCCCCTACCTCAATAGGTACATCTTTCACTGTAATACGACCAGCTAGTACCTCATGACCTTGTTCCGTAACGGATAAAATAGGATATTGTCCTCCCGAAGATGTCACATACCCCATTGCCATTAAGCGTTTAATAAAGCCTTTTACATCTTTATCTGCCCAACGATTTAATTTGCCAAATACGGATAAGCGGTGTAAGCGAAACTTCTCAATACGTTCCGTCCGATTCCCACATAGAATATCTCCAATCATGGTTACACCATATCGCTCTTCTGTATTCCAAATCGTCTGCAATACTGCGCTCGCCTCGGCTGTTACATCCACTGCCACTCGTGGTTCATCACAAGTACTACAATGATGACATTGATCCCAAGGCACTTGCTCTCCAAAATAAGACAACATAAACTTACGTAAACACATCGGCGTATGACAATAATCGATCATGGATTGTAGCATATTCCGCTCAATCCGTTGTCGTTCTGGTGGCAAGTCACTTTGACTTAATATATATTGATGAACTGCCACATCTTGCCCATTGTAAAGCAAAATACAATCTGCAGGCGCTCCATCTCGTCCAGCACGGCCTGCCTCTTGGTAATAGCTTTCCATATTCCGTGGCATTTGGTAATGAATCACATAGCGCACATTACTTTTATCGATACCCATACCAAAAGCATTGGTGGCTACCATCACTTGTACTTCATCGAAGGCGTAACGATTCTGCTGGTACTTACGCTCTTCATCAGATAAGCCACCATGGTAATAGCCTGCTTTTACGCCATACCGTAAAAGCTCACGATATACCTTTTCCACATTCGCCCTAGTGGCACAATAGACAATCCCTACATCATTTGGATTGTGTAGTGCATAATCTCGTACATATTCCATACGCTTACTTTCGTGAATGACAGAGAACGCCAAGTTGGGACGATCAAAACCAGTAATATGGACACGCGCATTCTCTAAGCCTAGCAAACGTTTCATATCACGTTCTACTTCTTCCGTAGCACTGGCAGTGAAAGCCCCCACCACTGGTCGATGTGGCAAGCTAGCGATAAAAGGTCCTATAGCTGTGAAAGAGGGTCTAAAATCATGTCCCCATTGTGACACACAATGGGCTTCATCAACGATGACTTGGCTAATTGGCAGACCGCCTAAAAACTCACAGAACCCTTCGGACTCTAATTTTTCTGGTGCCAAGTATAATAATTTAATGCGCCCTTCCCGTAAATAGTACAAAATTTTATTCTGTTCTTCTCGACTGAGGGTGCTATTCATATACGCCGCTGGCATACCTTGCTCTTTCAAGGTATCCACCTGATCTTGCATCAAGGAAATCAACGGAGAAAATACAATGGTAATGCCCGCCTTTAGCATAGCAGGAATTTGAAAGCAAATCGATTTACCTGCCCCCGTAGGCATAATCCCTAGCACATCTTGGTTCTCTAACAAAGCTGTAACAGGTACCTCTTGAGCGGGGCGAAAACTGGAATATCCATAAAAATGTTGCAATGCTCGTAGGGCTCTAGCATCCATATGTCTTTCCTCCTTTCTAACACACTCATCCATCTAATTGTATCTATTTATTATACCATTTTTATAGATAGCTATAAACTATTCCACCAAGAACTCTCCTTTCTTTTCCATAGTCATTGCCTATATCGTTATATGCACCTTACAGTTTTTATACTATTCACCTAGTACAAGCATTTCCTTCATCATGAACTAGTAGACATACCTATCTTATTACACACTCCTCTTAAGACGGTTCCTTCCTTACCGCAAGTTACAACTTCCTAACAAGACCTACTAGGATTTATAATCGTATCCATACACATTCGTAGAAAAGATATACTAATTCTTATAGCCCCAGTGATTACTAAATGTGTGGTTTATAAGCGCCTCATCTATAAGTATCTTCTACAAAAAATGTTGGCACCACTCTCAACAGAGTAGCCCCAACATTTCGTTTACTATGTGTATGTAATTATAAAATATGCATTTGTTCTGATGCATCAAACTCCGCTTGGATTTCTTTGCTTGGCTCACGATCCAACAAGCTTACTACAAAGATAGCAATGGCGGATAAGATGAAACCTGGTACGATTTCATACAGGCCGAACCAACCGAATTGTTTCCACACAAGAACGGTAATACCCCCTACTAAGATACCAGCGATACAACCTTTCAGAGTCATACGTTTCCAAGTCAACGAGATTAAGATAGCGGGACCAAATGCAGCGCCAAATCCTGCCCATGCATAGGCCACCATCGTTAAGATATAGCTTTGTGGATTCACTGCCATCACGATGGCAATTGCAGATACAATCAATACCGTAGCACGGCTAACCATAACTAGTTCACGGTCTCCTGCATCACGGGCAAACACATTGCGGTACAAATCTTGAGACACAGAAGATGCAGTTACTAACAATTGTGCAGAGGCTGTACTCATGATGGCTGCCAATACAGCGGACCAAATCAAACCTGCCACGAATGGATTAAATAAATGCTCGCTCATCACAAGGAATACTGTTTCTGCATCGGCATCTACTAGAGGTATTGTTAAATATACTTTACCAACAAGACCTACTGCCACTGCAGCCAACAAGGAAATAACCACCCAAATCATGGCAATATTCGTAGCTTTTTTCAATTCTTTCGCATCGGAAATCGCCATGAAACGCACTAAGATGTGAGGTTGACCAAAGTAACCAAGCCCCCATCCTAGGCTAGAAATGATGCCTACCACCAAGGTAAAAGTATCTTGTTCCGGTCCCCAAATGGACAAGCCTGCTGGGAACTCCGTAGCAATTAATTGAGATGTTTCCACAGGACCACCTAAATACATAGCTGCCGTCACAGGTACCAATAAGATGGCGAAGAACATCATCATACCTTGAATACAGTCTGTCCAACTTACAGCTAGGAAACCACCTAGGAACGTGTAGAAAATAACTACCCCTGCTGTAATAAAGAGGGATGTCATGTAATCTAGTCCAAAGATAGTATTAAATAATTTACCACCTGCCACAAATCCGGAGGACGTGTAAATTAAAAAGAAAATAACGATGAAGATAGCAGACACCACTGGCACAATTCTTGATGTATCATGAAAACGGTTTTTCAAATAATCCGGTATAGTCAAACTATTATTCGCTACCTCTGTATAATTACGCAATCGTTTCGATACGAATACCCAGTTCAGCCACGTTCCCAAAGCTAAACCAATGGCAATCCATAACGCTGATATCCCTGTTGAGTAGGCAAATCCAGGTAAACCCATCAACATCCATCCACTCATGTCAGAGGCTTCCGCGCTCATGGACGTGATCCAGGGGCCTAGCTGGCGACCTCCTAAAATATAGTCGTCTAAGCTATTAGACTTGCGGTAATAATATACCCCGATGTACATCATGAGGCCTAAATACAATGCAAATGCCCCAATCACTTCAAAATTGTTGTACACCCTACTCCTCCTTTCCTAATCCTTTCGCCTTTACTTAAAATTCTATAGAATGCATTCAGCATTAATCTTTTCTATTATATCATAGATTATATATATCGTCTTTCATTGATTTTATTCCAAAAAATAAACACTTTGTATAAAACAAAGTGAGTGCTATAATATAAATACCTAACGCATGAGGACTACCACTCCTCAACACGTTAGGTATCATCTTTTTTCATTCCTCAGATGAGCCTAACGCCGAACACACGTTGATGGCTCTCCTTTTCTTAACTATATTATATCACAAACTGTTACCTCGTCAATTTATATTCCATATATTTTGCGTGCCTAAGGAGATATTACCTATGAAAGACATTAACTTCTATGAACAACTGCAACTTACAAGTCCTCCACTTTCTACAACCGACTTCACACCAGATGAGCTAGAAAAAATTCTTTTACAAGGGGTAAAGGAAGCAGAAAATGGAAAAGTGCGACCTGCTAAAGAATTTTTCACTACTTTATTAGGAGAATAATTATAGCTTTTTTCTACAGGAACTTCCCACAGTATACGGAAAGTACATATAAGTTTTATACAAAAAGGACCCCGCAGGGTCCTTTTTTATTTTCATATATTCTTATCGTTTGATGTTATAGAACACATCGCTACCACGGTATTGTGCCGTTTCTGCCAACATGTCTTCAATGCGAAGTAATTGATTGTATTTCGCTACGCGTTCGGAACGAGCTGGGGCACCAGTTTTGATTTGTCCAGCATTTACTGCTACAGCGATATCAGCAATTGTGGAATCTTCTGTTTCACCAGAACGATGAGAAATTACAGCTGTATAACCCGCACGTTTTGCCATTTCAATAGCATCGAATGTTTCTGTCAACGTACCAATTTGGTTCACTTTGATCAAGATCGCATTCGCTGTATCTTCTTTGATACCACGAGACAAGCGTTCTGTGTTCGTTACGAATAAATCGTCACCTACTAATTGAACAGTTTTACCTAGGCGCTCTGTCAACAATTTCCAGCCTTCCCAATCTTCTTCTGCTAAGCCATCTTCGATGGAGTAAATTGGATATTTTTCACAAAGTTCTGCGTAGTATTCTACCATTTCAGCAGCAGTTTTCACTTTGCCTTCGCCAGCTAAGTGGTATTTACCATCTTTATAGAACTCAGAAGATGCTGCATCAATAGCAAATACAATATCTTTACCTACTACAAGACCTGCTTTTTCGATAGCTTCTGTAATCACTTGCAATGCTTCTTCGTTGGAACCTAAGTTAGGAGCAAATCCACCTTCATCACCTACACCAGTTGCCAAACCTTTTGCTTTCAATACACCTTTCAATGTATGGTATACTTCTGCACAATAACGCAATGCTTCCATAAAGCTTGTAGCACCGATTGGCATAATCATGAACTCTTGAATATCCACATTGTTATCTGCATGAGCGCCACCATTTAAAATGTTCATCATTGGCACTGGCAATTCTTTTGCATTTGTGCCGCCAAGGTATTGGAACAATGGTAAATCATAGGATTCAGCTGCAGCGCGAGCTACCGCCATGGATACACCTAAAATAGCGTTGGCACCTAATTTTGCTTTATTAGGCGTACCGTCCAATTCAATCATAATGCGGTCAATCGCCACTTGCTCAGACGCATCGAACTCTAAAATAGCAGGTCCAATGATGTCGTTCACGTTTGCTACCGCTTGCAATACACCTTTACCTAAATAACGAGGAGACTCGCCATCACGTAATTCTACCGCTTCAAATTGACCAGTAGACGCTCCAGATGGAACCGCTGCACGACCAATCGTACCGTCTTCTAAATATACTTCTACTTCTACTGTTGGATTGCCACGGGAATCCATAATCTCTCTTGCGTATACATCAGTAATTACTGCCATTGTTACTTCTCCTTATTGTACTAACAAACTTTCACCACTCATCGCTTCAGGCTTCTCAATACCGCCTAAAGCCAGCATAGTTGGTGCTAAATCACATAGTCGACCTGGTCGCAAGGCAACACCCTCTGGGGCTCCCACTAAAATGAGTGGTACCGGATTCGTCGTATGCGCCGTATGCGGAATTTCTGTGGTATGGTCCACCATGACCTCAGAATTTCCATGGTCCGCTGTAATTAATAATTGACCATTCCTATCTTGAATGGCTTTCACAATCTCTGAAAGCCCCGCATCTACGGCTAAAATAGCTCGTTTTGCCGCTTCAAAATCACCCGTATGGCCTACCATATCTGGGTTCGCATAGTTCAAAATAATCATATCATACTCGCCACTGCGAATGGCGGCAACTACCTTTTCTGTTACCTCTGGAGCACTCATCTCTGGTTGCAAATCATAGGTAGCCACTTTAGGGGATGGTACTAAAATTCTATCTTCCCCAGGGAATACATCTTCCTTACCACCATTGAAGAAATACGTCACATGAGCATATTTCTCTGTTTCTGCAATGCGCAGTTGACGATAACCACCCTTAGCGAGCACTTCTCCTAAGGTATCTGTTAACAGTTCTTTATCATACACCACAGGCACTGGTAAGTCCGCTTCGTACCGAGTCATACTCGCCACATAGGAACCTTGCAATACATGTTTTCGTTCAAAGCCAGTAAAATCAGGATCTACCATGGCACGCACCAATTGACGAGCCCGGTCTGGACGGAAGTTAAAGAACAAGATCGCATCGCCATCTTGCATGCCTTCGTACCCTTCCATCACGGATGGAATGACAAATTCATCTGTCGTTTCTTCTGCATAACTGCGTTCCACCGCTTCATGAGCACACGCTACGGCAGTACCACTGCCACAAACCATGGCATTATACGCCAGTTGCACTCGTTCCCATCGTTGGTCACGGTCCATACCATAATAACGACCGCCTATTGTCGCAATCGATCCTAGACCCAACTCATTGCAGTAATGAGCAATATCGTCAATATAGGCCAACGCACTTTGTGGAGGTACATCACGACCATCCAAGAAGGCATGGATATACACTTTTCCTACACCGGCCTCTTTAGCGCCACGAAGTATTGCCTTCAAGTGATCAATATGCGAATGGACACCGCCATCCGACAACAAACCTACTAGATGCAAGGCTTGTTTAGCCCCTTCTTCATAGGCTTTCACCAAGGTGGGACGAGTAAATAAGGTCCCTTCCTCTGCCTCTTTCGTAATGCGCGTCAATTCTTGATACACAATACGTCCGGCACCAATGTTTAAATGACCCACTTCAGAGTTTCCCATCTGTCCATCCGGCAAGCCTACGGCCATACCAGATGCATCCAATAGAGTGTGAGGGCACTTATCCCATAATTCTAAAAATGTTCGGGGGTTCGCTTGTACCACCGCATTGGTTGGGTCTTGACCATCCCCAATACCGAATCCATCAAGGATTGTTAGCATCACTGGTCCTTTTAATTTTGCCATACGCTACCTCAAACCTATGTTAACAGGCATTAATAATTCCCGTAAAAGTCTCTGCTTCCAAGGAAGCACCGCCCACCAAAGCACCATCCACGTGGGCTTGGGCTAAAATATCTTTCGCATTCTCCGGTTTTACACTGCCACCGTATAGAATGCGTACTTGTTCTGCAATGTCCGGCGTATACATAGTGGCGATTTTCTCACGAATGCTTTGGCATACTTCCCCAGCTTGTTCCGCAGTGGCTGTACGACCTGTGCCAATGGCCCAAATCGGTTCGTAGGCAATGACTACCTCCGCCATTTCTTCTGCAGGCACTCCATGCAATCCCATTTCTAATTGGGAATGAATGAACGCCACCGTTTCCCCACTTTCACGTTGATTTAAACTTTCACCTACGCAAAGGATAGGGCTCATGCCATGTTGTAAAACAATGCGCACACGCTTATTCACACAACGATCCGCTTCTTTAAAGATAGAACGTCGTTCAGAGTGCCCCACAATTACGTAGGACACGCCTAAGTCCGTCAACATCGAAGGAGATACTTCCCCTGTATAGGCCCCAGATTCTTCGTGGAACACGTTTTGTGCTCCTACACGAACCTTGGTATCTTCCGCTAAATCAGCTACAGTGCTAATGGCTGTAAACGGAGGGCATACCACCACTTCACAGCTAGCATCCGCCACTAATGTTTTCAATTGTTCTACGAATACTGTGGCTTCCGTATTCGTCATATGCATTTTCCAGTTCCCTGCAATGATCGGTTGTCGCATGATAACCTCCTATGCCTCTTGTAAGGCTGCAATACCTGGTAATACTTTGCCTTCTAAATACTCTAAGGAGGCGCCGCCACCAGTGGAAATATGAGAAATTTTGTGACTTAATCCACTTTTTTCAATAGCTGCTACAGAGTCGCCACCACCTACAATTGTAGTTGCATTCGCCTCTGCCACCGCTTTCGCTACCGCATTGGTACCACCTGCGAACACTTCCATTTCAAATACGCCCATAGGGCCATTCCAAACGATCATTTTCATCGGTGCCAAAGCCTCTGCGAATAGCTCACGGCTCTTTGGACCAATGTCTAAGGCCATCCAGCCCTCTTCGATAGCCGTTGCATCTACTACTTTATGATTCGCCGTTTCACTGAAAGCATCGGCCACTACGAAATCTACTGGTAATAATAGGTTAGTGTTGGTTTCTTTTGCACGAGCGATTAATTCACGAGCTAGTTCAAATTTGTCAGCTTCCACTAAGGAAGTGCCTACATTATGACCTTGGGCTGCTATGAAAGTATTTGCCATACCACCACCGATGATCAACACTTCTACTTTTGGTAATAAGTTAGAAATAACTTCAATTTTATCGCTTACTTTAGCGCCACCGATGATAGCTGCAAATGGGTGCTCAGGATGCTCTACAGCACCGCCTACATAACGAATTTCTTTTTCTAACAAGAAACCAGCTCCCATTGGTAAGTATTTCGTAATCCCTTCCACAGAGGCATGGGCACGGTGAGATACTCCGAAGGCATCATTCACGCCAATTTCTGCTAAATCCGCTAAGGCTTTGGCAAAAGTAGGATCATTTTTTTCTTCTTCTTTGTAGAAACGAAGATTTTCTAATACAACCACATCACCGGACTTCATTTCACTTACAGCTTGTGCAGGGATGTCACCAATGCAATCTTCTACAAAACGAACTGGTTGTTCTAATAATTCACTCAATCGTTTGGCACAAGGCGCTAAAGTAAACTCTGGTTTACGTTCTCCTTTAGGACGACCTAGATGAGAGGCAATCACTACCTTGGCACCTTGTTCAATCAAATGACGCAATGTAGGTAATGTGGCACGAATCCGTGTGTCATCCGTGATAACGCCGTCTTTCAGAGGTACATTAAAATCAACTCGAACAAATACTGTTTTGTTCGCTACATTCATATTTGCTAGTGAAAGTTTCATACTGTCTCCTATCTATTTACAATTGATTATTCAGCATCTCTCAATCCTATCATTAGACGTATAGATCTGTAAGTGTACTTGTCTATGAAGTACAGTCCGTCGCAATATTTGCATGCTATACATCCAAACAAGAGATTACCTCCCCATAGACACGACAAAAAGGGACTACCCTCGTAGTCCCCGGCAGATTATAAGCCTCGTTTGCTCATGTACACAGCTAAGTCAACAATACGAGAGGAATAGCCCCACTCATTGTCATACCAAGCTACTACTTTTGCCATATTGCCTTCCATCACCATTGTCAAGTCTGCATCTACGATAGAACTACGAGCATCACCATTGAAGTCTTTGGATACTAATGGCAAATCAGATACGCCAAGAATACCTTTTAACTCACCTTCAGCTGCTTTGCGGAATGCCGCATTGATGCTTTCTTTAGTTGCTTCTTTTTCAAGTTCTACTACTAAGTCTGTTACAGACACATTTGGAGTAGGTACACGAAGAGCAAAGCCATTTAATTTACCTTTTAATTCAGGTAATACTAATGCCACTGCTTTTGCTGCACCTGTTGTAGTAGGAATAATAGACATCGCTGCCGCACGAGCACGACGTAAGTCTTTATGTGGTGCATCCAATACACGTTGGTCATTTGTGTAAGAGTGCACTGTAGTCATCATACCACGTTTGATACCAAATTCTTGGTGCAATACTTTTGCAAATGGAGCTAAACAGTTTGTAGTACAACTTGCATTAGATACTACATGATGTGTAGCTGGATCATATTCACTTTCATTGACACCCATAACGATTGTTTTATCTTCATCTTTACCTGGTGCGGAAATAATTACTTTTTTAACAGTGCCCCCTAAATGAGCTGCCGCTTTTTCACGAGAACGGAATACACCCGTACATTCGATAACCACTTCTACCCCTTCGGAGGACCAGTCTAATTTTGCTGGATCACGGTCACAGAATACACGTGTTTTTTTGCCGTCTACTACTAAATATTCGCCTTCTACAGACACGTCACAGCTTAAGTTGCCATGAATTGAGTCATGTTTAAACAGTAAAGCGGAACCTTCAATATCACCAGTATCATTAATGGCTACTACTTCCACATCTGGGTTGTTAAGAGCCGCGCGCATGACGCATTTACCAATACGACCAAAGCCATTAATACCAATCTTCACTGCCATAATCAATTCCTCCTAATAATTCTTGTACTATATAAGTTGTTATACCTCTATTTTACAAGACTATTGGGGTTGGTGCAAGCTTTTTGTACCTTTGGATGAAAGAGCCCTCTTTACTACACTTCATAGTTAGACCTATAAAATATATCCCACTACACTCCCCTCTTCTCCATACACCATAGAGTAAACCTTTGAATAGCATAATATAAAAAAGAGGAAAGCAGACTCTCCAGGATCAACTTTCCTCTCTTTTTGTGGGAACTATTTTATTAGGTGCCTTTGTATTTACATCATTGCAACCTAGACATTACTCAATATATGCTTCATGCCCACCCATTCTTACACACTAATGAAGCAAACTTTTTCGTGAACTATACATACGTTGCTTCATACTCCAATAATGATAGGTTCTTTGTAGTTCACCTAACTGTTCAGTTAATGCGCCCCCCTGCAATAGTGCACGTACCAACTCAGCCGATTTAATAAACAATTCATCAATTTTAGCAGCTTTTATATAATTAATACTCCCTTCGTTACTAATGATCACATCTACTAAGCTTACATATTCTTCTACAATTCCATCATTAAACTTGGCACATTCTAGTTGATTCTGATTAACCGCTAAACTCATGCAGGTGCAAAGCATGCACATATAATCCACTGCACCTTCTAGTTTTTTCGGTGTTAACCTACTATGTAATTGTTCTTTGGCTACTGTCAAAGACGTGCTAAAAAGGATTTTATAAAACCCCGTCTTGTCCAATGTATACTCGTATCCATCCATAGCTTTCTCCCTCATTCGATTTCCTATTAATTTCATACGTTCTTATACATAGTCTTTTACGCTCGCCCGACATAGGGTTCCTCCTTTCTCATATCCTATATGCATCTTTTCTAGCTAATACTTCCTAGCCTACTCTATTGTTATAGCACAACTTTTTTTGCAACTTGTTATCACCTTATTTTGTGACTATCATATATAATTTTCCACAAATCGTCAATTATTTTTCATCATGAAACCCATATAAAATAATCATAATAAACTATCTTTCAACCCCTTTCTTCACACTTCTTAACCCATTCTAAACTCTGTTGCTTTTGACACTCTATTACTATCTACTCTTTTATTAAATAAATTTTTTTATCAAGGTGAAAATAAAAAGCAGATACTGTTTATACAGTATCTGCTAATCGTTGGTGCCGGAGGTGGGACTTGAACCCACACGGTGTTACCCGCTTGATTTTGAGTCAAGTGCGTCTGCCATTCCGCCACTCCGGCTCGTCAACGATATTAGTATACACAGAGCTAGAAAAAATGTCAATCTTTTTTCACTTTTATATTATGCCTAAAACGCAATATAAAATTGCATTTTAGCATCTTTGCATTTTTACTACTTACGTTGACTATAATCCTCACAAGCATCTACAAAAGCTTTTGCTGCCGCTTCACTGCCAGAGAAATTAATGTGTAAATAGGATGCTAACACATTTTTATGTGCATATCCACCTTGATAGGCTTTCGGTTTACGTCCACCTACTAATTCAAAGGCCCAAGGAAATGGACTTTGTGTAGGTGTCATGGTAGAAAAATGAAACTCATGTCCACGCAAAGTATCTTTCACAGACCCTAAGATACTTGGTTCCAACATAGTGGCACTTACATATCCAACCCGTTGTAAGCTTTGTTGCATTTCACAGGTAGCTGGTACAATCCCCACCATCGGATAGGTATTCCCTTCAAAATCAGTCACTGCTTCTGTCATATACATGAGACCGCCGCATTCCGCATAGATTGGCATCCCTTTTTCACTAGCCTTACGTATACTATCTTTAATAGATTCATTTTTCCCCAGTTGAGATAAAAACATCTCTGGAAAACCACCACCAAAAAAGATACCATCTACATCTGGCAAGGATGTATCTTGTAAAGGACTAAAATAATGTAACTCCGCCCCTTCTGCTTCTAAAGCGGATAAGCTAGCTGGATAGTAAAAGGAGAACGCTTCATCAAAAGCGATGCCAATACGTGTGCGTTTTTCTACAGCCTCTACTACCTCCACAGTTTCCACAGACAAGTCCGCCGCATTTTGAGCTAACTCTACCAGGGCTTCTAAATCCACCATGACTTTTACAGCTTCACGAATGGTAGCAATAGCCTCTGTGGGATCAATTTCTGTCACTGGTGTCAATCCTAAATGACGTTCTGGTGATTGCATGCGTTCATCACGACGAATGGCACCTAGTACAGGAACACCTAATTTCTTCATCGCCGTCCGTATCATATATTCATGATTATCCGATCCTAATCGGTTTAAAATAACCCCACCAAATTGTACCTCTGGGTCATAATCCCGAAAGCCTTTAGCAATGGCTGCTGCGCTTTCTCCCATCGCCTTACAATCGATCACTAATACCACTGGTGCATTTAAATCTTTGGCTACTTGCGCAGTGGAACTAACACCTTCACGTCCTCCATCATAAAGACCCATCACGCCTTCTATAATGGAAATATCTGCTGTTTCTGCTTGTCCGGCAAAAAAAGGAATCAATTTATGTGGTGGCACAAGCCAGGTATCTAAGTTGTAACATTCTCTTTGGCTAGCAATTTTATGAAAGCCCGGATCAATATAATCCGGGCCTACTTTAAATGCCTGTACCGCTTTGCCCTGCTCTGTCAAAGCCGCCAAAAGCCCTGCTACAATGGTTGTTTTTCCGACACCTGAGTTGGTGCCTGCTATGACAATTCTTGGTCGTTGTACAGTGTTCATAACATACCTCTTAGCGATCTTTACGTTTCGCCAAAATTGTAGATAAATAGTTTAATTTTGTATCAGATGGCAACGCATCTACATTACGATAGATTTCTTCCTCTGGTAATCCAACACGAGAAATCATCACAGCCTCTTCTGCCATATCATGTTTGCGAAGTGTCTCTTGCACTTCAGAGAAGTTTCTATACACTTTCATAATAACTGCATCATCAGCTACAGCAAGTACAGCATCAATTTTTTCTTTTGGTGCTGTCGCTGGAATAATCGCTAACACTTCCTCTTTTTCTACAATTGGGTAGCCCAAATGGGATCCGATTGCACAAAATGCAGTAACACCTGGAATAGTTTCAATATCAAAACCAGCAGATTCTACTAAGCGATATACATACATATATGTACTGTAAAACATTGGATCCCCCAATGTTAAGAATACAACTTTTTTACCTTCTTCTAGTAATCCAGTAATAATTTTACGAGCTTCTTCCCAACCTTTAGATTGTTCATTATCATCTAATACCATTGGAAATACAACTGGTACGATTTCTGTATGTTCTTGAATATATGGTTCTGCAATATGCAAGGCTACAGAACCATCTTTTTTTTCTGTTTTCGGCGTAATGATAACATCTGCTTCTCCCACAATACGAGCAGCTTTCACAGTCATCAACTCAGAATCCCCAGGACCTACACCGATACCATATAATTTACCTTTCATCAGGACACCTCTTTATCTATCAACATTGAACTAGTAAGATTTACTACTTCCAATCTACTATAACTTGTTTAGTATATCATGATTATCCATGAATGTACACGAAATACCCTTCTATGTACTACTAGAAAATCCCTTAGCCATCAAATTATTATGAATTATAATATTATAATCTTTTTTGATATAACCCCTGCATAGCATCTGCCAAATGCTCCACATAAATATCTTGAATTTCTTTGTATTCTCCAAGGCCTTTTTCATAGGATACCACTTCATAGCCTGCTTCTGTTAATCCAGAAAGCAAACTGTCTTCTTCCTCTCCGAATAAATCATTCAATGCATGATCACCACAGACTAATAATAGGGGGTGTAAATGTACTCTTTTACATTCGTGGTCGTCTCGTTCCCATCGTGCTAATATATCTTCAGGTGTTGGAAAATTTTCTAATGTAGCAATGGATGTATTACGGAACCCTTCATATTGTAATTTCAATTGTAGTACTGCATAAGATGCATTTCCTACATTAAACCCACCATGACCTACTAGAAGTAAATCTTCCGTTTCAGGAACATGTAAGGCCTTGATAAAACGATCAATCAATATTTGATAATCGTCTGGCACTTCCCCTTCTTGTCCCATGAAATACAAAAGCGGTCTACCAAATACAATTTCTTGTACAGAGCCTTTTCCGTTGAACTCCATAATATTTTTTCGAAGCTTATCAAACTCTGCACCACCTACTAAATGTGTAGGCTGTACAATGATCCGTTCATAGCCTTCTGCTACAATCGATTCCATAGTCTCAATTTCATTTTGGAATACAATATTTCTATCTTTCAAACGCTTAATGACAATACGTGATGTAAAGGCCAACCTTACTTCATGACTCGGATTTGCTTTACGAATGGCATCTACCACTGGGAAAATTTGATTTTCTCTTGCGCTGTCTACAGTAGAGCCAAAAGATGTGACTAGAATAATCTCTTTCATGTTATACCTCATACTTAAATTAAGAACATACCTATCTATAGTGTAAATTAAAATTGGTGTTCTGTAAAATAAATATAAGTCATTAACCAATCTCTTCCCACACTAATGCATTACGCTACTCTAATATACTCTTCTTATATCTATATACAACACCTTACATAGTAGAGTTCAGGTGAACATAAAAGAGCTATACCCAGTTGCCTTCATAACAACTAAGTATAGCTCGTTTCTTATATTACTTTACAGTAATCGCAATATCATCATTTTCTACTACTACATGAATTGTTTTACCTTCTCCAGCTTTACCTTCTAAGATAGCATCAGAAATTGGATCTTCTACTAACCGTTGGATAGCTCGTTTCAAAGGTCTTGCCCCCATAGCAAAGTCAGTTCCTTCTGCTACGATTTTCTCCATAGCTTCATCAGATACTTCTAATTCCATACCTTGTTCATGTAATCGTGTTGTCACAGATTGCAATAAAATACGCACGATACTTTGCAATTGTTCTGTTTCTAGAGCATGGAATACAATCATTTCATCAATACGATTCAAAAACTCTGGGCGGAAATGAGATTTCACAGCTTGGAGCACATCTTTTTTCATGGACTCTTTATCTTTTCCACTTTCTTCTTCTCCCTTAGCTGCTAAGAATCCCATAGCTGCCGCATCTTCTTTGAGATATTGCGCTCCTAAGTTACTTGTCATAATGATCACGGTATTTCTGAAATCGACTGTGCGACCTTGGTTATCCGTTAATCGTCCATCATCCAAGACTTGTAATAAGATATTAAAGAAGTCTGGATGCGCTTTTTCCACTTCATCAAAGAGAACCACACTATATGGGCGACGACGAACAGCCTCAGTTAATTGACCTCCTTCATCATATCCTACATAGCCCGGAGGCGCTCCCACTAAACGGCTCACCGCATGTTTTTCCATATACTCTGACATGTCGATGCGAATCATAGCATTTTCATCACCAAATAAATTAGATGCTAAGGATCTAGCTAATTCTGTTTTACCAACCCCAGTAGGTCCTAAGAATAGGAAGGAACCAATTGGACGTTTTGGATCTTTTAATCCAGCTCTTGCACGGCGTACCGCTTTCGATACAGCTACGACAGCTTCGTCTTGACCGATGACACGTTGATGCAATTCTTCTTCCAAGCGTAATAAGCGTTCCGATTCTTCTTCTGCCACTCGTGATACAGGGATACCACTCCATTCAGAAACAACAGCGGCTATTTCAGACTCTGTCACTACTAGCTTGGATTCGCTGTCTTTTTTGCTATCTTCTTGTTTTGATGCAATGTCAGATTCTAATTCTTTTTCTTTATCACGAAGTGTAGCTGCTCGCTCAAAGTCTTGGGCTGTAACAGCTGCCTCTTTTTCTTTTTGTACTTGCACTAACTCATCTTCTAAGGCTTTCACATCTGGAGTTGCCGTAAACACAGCCATACATACTTTAGATGCTGCTTCATCCATGACATCGATTGCTTTATCTGGCAAGAATCGATCTGCAATATAACGACTTGATAAATGTACAGCTGCTGCCAAGGCTTCATCTGTAATTTGTACCTTATGGAATGCTTCGTAGCGATCACGTAAGCCCTTCAAAATAGATAACGCATCTTCTTCACTTGGTTCCCCCACTTGTACTGGTTGGAAACGACGTTCTAAAGCAGCATCTTTTTCAATATGCTTTTTATATTCGTCTAATGTAGTAGCTCCAATCACTTGGAAATTGCCACGTGCTAAGGCTGGCTTCAAGATATTTGCTGCATCCATGGCTCCTTCTGTAGCACCTGCTCCAATCAAAGTATGAATTTCATCAATAAATACAATCATATCATTATGTGCTTGTACTTCATCCATCACTTTTTTCAAACGCTCTTCAAATTCACCGCGATATTTTGCTCCTGCTAACATGGAGCTCAAGCTTACAGAAATAATGCGCTTATCTCGTAATACATCTGGCACATCTCCACTAACAATACGTTGTGCTAACCCCTCTGCAATGGCTGTTTTACCAACCCCAGGTTCACCGATAAGGACTGGATTATTTTTTGTGCGACGGCTTAAAATCTGAATTACCCGTTGAATTTCTGTATCACGACCAATGACAGGATCAATTTTGCCTTGTTTTGCACTTTCATTAAGATCTATAGCATAGTCAGAAATTTCGCCTAAATCACTAGCTGTACCTTGTGTTGGATTAGAACTTGGTTCTTCTCCACCTACAATAGCATTTACTTTTTCTACTACATCTTCTGGACGAATTCCTTTTGCTGCCAATAATTGCATGGCTACCCCACCACCATCGTACAATAGGCCTAATAAAATATGCTC
The DNA here is from genome assembly GCF_003992085.1 of Veillonella sp. CHU732. NCBI lineage: Bacteria > Bacillati > Bacillota > Negativicutes > Veillonellales > Veillonellaceae > Veillonella > Veillonella sp. CHU732. Next base: position 7,756 of record NZ_RQVC01000009.1, on the reverse strand, counting down.
TGTACCGATGTAGTTATGTCCACGACCATTGGCGGCTTGTTGCGCTAAATCCAATACATGTTTCGTACGCGGTGTCATTTGTAATTGGCCTCCACTATGCGTACCTTTACCAACTGCACGAATCACTTCTTGTGCCAATGCCTTTCCTTCTACTCCTAAGGCTAGCAACGCACGTGCAGACACTGATTTTTCTTCTTCCACAAGGCCTAACAACAAATGCTCTGTTCCTACATAATTATGTTTATATTCAACTGCTTTTTCTTGGGCAATTACTAACGCACGTTTTGCCCCTTCTGTATATCTTTCTATCATTTTCTTCCTCCTTTTGAACCTCGTAACAAGGTATCTTGTATTACTTGTGCCCTTTGACTATCACGTTCTTGCGAGCCCATCGACTCTTTCCCCACTAATTTGGCCAGAAAATTTGGTCTTGTAATGACTAGCATTTCGTGAAAGTTCATGGTCACATCTATTAATTTCATATCTATGCCTAACTGCACATCACTCAATAAAGCCAAGGCTTCTTCTCCTGAAATACGGCGTGCATGGGTCAAAATACCATAGGACCTCCACACCTTATCTTCAACGCCTTCTTTATCTGTAGTCCATAATTCAGACCGTGCTTTTTCTTCTTCTTTTACAACGCCTTGTACAATCTGTGAAAGTTGTTCAATCGTTGCTTGCTCACTAATTCCCATGGTTTGCTGATTAGAGATTTGATATACATGGCCTAATCCCTCAGATCCTTCACCATAGAGACCTCGTACAGAATAGCCCATACGGATAATACTACGAATAATCCGCTGTAATTTGCCCGTCATTGACAACGCTGGAACATGGACCATCACAGATGCTCTCATCCCCGTTCCTACATTGGTAGGACAGGCAGTTAAGTATCCAAAGTCTTTTGAAAACGCATAGTCGTATTTACTTTCTATCACATCATCAATAGCTACCGCTCGTTCATAGGCTGTTTCTAATTGTAATCCTAATTCCATGGACTGAATCCGCAAATGATCTTCTTCATTCACCATAATGGCAATACGAGAATCTTCAGAAATGATGACACTTCGTTCTTGACTCTGGGTCGCCAAATTAGGAGAAATTAAGTGTTTTTCTACTAGCACATCTCGTTCCATAGGACTTAAAGATGCCAAGTTAATTTTTGAAAAGCTTTTACCATAGGCTGTTTGCAAAGGGGCAATCATAGACCGCATATACCCATCAACCTTAGCTAAATCATTGATATCTCCTCGATTCGTAAAAGGTATACCTTTAAAATTTCTTGCTAATCGGATACGACTAGATAACACAATACGATGATCTAAGTCGGTTTCTTTCATCCAAGGCGACAATGCCTCATCTAAAATAGTATGTAACATAGCCCCTCCTTAATTTGATGCTTTAGACTGTTCCAAAGACTTAATTTCATCACGAATTTGTGCAGCTCTTTCAAATTGCTCTTCCTTTACCGTCCGAATTAGCTCATTTCGTAGTTGCTTAATAGTTTGCTCTACTTTCAAATCTGCGGCTCCTCGTTGAGGAATGCGACCTTCATAAGAAATAGATCCTTGAATACGCTTAATTAGGGGAACTAAGTGCTGCCGAAACGCCTCGTAGCATCTATCACAACCTAATCGACCTTGATGATTAAATGCCGATACAGTCATGCCGCATTGTGGGCAAGTAATCTGTTTGCTATTACCCAATGCACTTTGAGGGTACATAACATTGGCAAAGAATTGATTATTAAAAAAGCTATCATCAAACATAGAGGAAAACATGGTTCCACTTCCCTGCTCTTTTTGATTCGCACATTGTTGGCAATAATGATGCTCCTCTTTTGCTCCATTCACAATAGATGTCATATGAATGTTTGCATTTTCTTTACCACAAGAATCACATTTCATAGTCTACACCTCCTCATTTATGATGTTCATAATGGCTTGATAAAAACGCTCTGCTGCTTCTTTTCTACGTTCCGTTGGTACATCTTGTAAAATTCTAACAAATGCTTCATGCAACATCGCTGCTTCACGTTTTGTAATACGCGCTTCTTTCATATGTTGGAATAATACTTGATCAATGTGACCAATTGTGATAACAGGTTCCTCTTCATTACGTTTTTGAGTTTTTTCTAAGGGAATCAGGACTTTTGTTCTTACCGGTTCCATAACTCTAGTAATTGTGATTGAACCACCTAATCCCCGTCTGGATTGAACAATGAATCCCCGGTCATTTGAAAATCGTGTACTCAACACATAACTAATTTGTGAGGGCGCACAATCCAAAGTCTCGGCTAGTTCATTTCTCCTTAGCGTAATGCCTTTCTGTTCTTCTAATAGTTTCGTCAGTATAAACTGTTCAATCTTATCTGCTAAAATGCTCATATTATAACCTCATTTCTTCCATTTGTGATGTATTATCTACTATAATGCAATCCTAAATATTCACATCATCAGTCATTATATACACCGAATAGTTGAATTTGACTTTTTGTTCTTTTCTATGGTTAGAGTATATCTGACTTTTTGACTTTTGTCAAATACTTTTTTTGACTTTTTGACTATTTAGTTAAAAAATAATGTAGGACACTGTTCGTATATGAATCGTGCCCCACATCGACAGCAAAACAAAATAGGTAGCCCCTCTATTAGAAAGGCTACCTATTGTATATTCTAGCAAGCAACTTCACTCTTACAAATATCATGATTGTGTTTAGTTATATGTGTTGTGTGTTAGGTTTTGTATTATGTGTGTGTTATGTGTGTTAGGTTTGATAGGAAGTCCTCACTTCACAGTAAGAGTGAGTGTAGCAATTATTGACGGCTACCTAATTTGGAGTCCAAGAATAATTGTGCAGAACGGCTATCTTGTGCAAATGTAAATTGATCTACTAAGTCAGTTGCATTCGCTTCTTCTTCTACTTGTTCTTCTACGAACCAGTTCAAGAAAGATACTGTAGCATAATCTTTTTCTTCTAATGCTAATGCATACAAGTTGTGGATTTTACCAGTAATCATTTGCTCGTGAGCCAATACTGCTTTTGCCACTTCTAATGGATTAGTCAAAGTAGATGCTGTATTTTTTACATCACCTAGTGTTACTTTTTCATTGTTGCTTTGTAAGTAATCAATGAATTTGAAAGCATGAGTTACTTCTTCTTGGTATTGTGCACGTAACCATGCAGAGAAACCTTTGAAGTTAGCATCAGCCATAGCTAAGGAAAGAGCTAAATATGTGGATGCTGCATTAAATTCGAAAATTACTTGTTCGTTAAGAGCTTGTGCTACTTTTTGATTCATATTTTTATACCTCATATACTATTTATAAATTGACAATACACTGATGTGTTCCCACATCGTGATTTCATTATAACAGATAAATCGAAATAAATCAATCTTCTTTTTCTATTTTTTTCGATTTTTTATCATTTATTTTATATTTTGATAATGATTGCAAGTTACACAGACTGAAATGCTCAATCATTCATGCATAGCTAACTAAAAGAGAGTATACTATTCATGCAAGAACTTTCATTTTATTATATATAACATTATACACATTGGAGGTGAGATGTATGATGAATCTAATCAGTCGTGCTTTTACTCGAGCAAAACAAAATCTAAGTTCCCATAAAGTAAAAGTGTATGTCGTCTCTGGTTTTCTAGGTGCTGGAAAGACAACATTCATTCAGCAACTCATACAAGAATTACCAGATCCAACAAGAGTTTTGATTTTAGAAAACGATTTCGGCCAAGTCAATTTAGATGGAGCTATCCTCCGGGAAAAAGGATATACCGTTCGTGAGCTCACATCCGGATGTATTTGTTGTAGCTTAGCCGGCGATTTCCGTAGAGCTTTAGTAGATATTTTAGACACTCAAGATGTGGATTATATTATCATTGAACCATCTGGGGTGAGTCAACTATCTGACATTCTAGCTATTTGCAAGGATTCATCTATTGCAAAACGCATTGAGCTCACCGGTTGTGTGTCCATTGTAGATGCCATGCGAGCTCCTATGTACTACAAAAACTTTGGTGTCTTCTTTAAAGATCAAATTGCCTACTCAAGCCAAGTCTTTATTAGCCATCAAGAAGATGAAGATTTGCTACAAAACACTTTGGAAATTATTCGTCTCTTAAATCCAGCTGCACCGATTTACATCGTGCCTTGGAAAGAGATTACACTTTCAAAATATATTTCCATGTATCCACGAGAGCAAGTCATCTCCTCTTTATCACCTGCCAAAAATATTGAAAATCATACAGGTCATCATACAGCACGGAATCACCCAGAGATTCCTCGCCATGACCACATTGCTCATCACGCACAGGCCAAAGATGCTTTCTTAACATGCACTGTAGAATGCACCTTACCTCGCACCATCGATGAATGGCAAGAACATTTGAAAGCCCTCATCGAAACGAATACAACTGGTCATATCTTACGATTGAAAGGTTGCATCCCTCTATCCACGGGAGGGCAAGCCTTAGTGCAATACAATGGCACTGGTTTGGAGATTACTCCTACCACATTACATGATTCATATTTAACTATCATTGGTCCTTCTTTGAACAATGATGCGCTGCAGTCTTTTATTAATGGAACAATGTAACACCTATGAAAACTATCCCCACCTATGTAGTGATGGGCTTTCTTGGCTCAGGAAAGACAAGCTCCATCACTGCTGGTATTGAAAGTCATAAAATTTCAAATGTTCTTCTCTTTCAATTTGAGCAGGGCTTACAAAGTCCTGCTCTTTCCAACGAAAGAGTACATACTTTCTCCATCGACGATGATCCCAAGAATACTATCTCTGCTTGTCAGCAAGTATTACAAGATCGTCAGTATCGTGAACTTTGGATCGAATGGAATGGCATGGGCTCCTTAGAAAGTTTTGAAGAACTTTTTCTACACTCTCCCTTAGGAGATATGTTAGACATTAAACATATTTATTATGTGACCCATCCAGAATGGGTGGAGTCACAATTACCGTATTTAGGAGAAATTCCCCTTTCACAAATTCGCTATAGCGATACAGTCATACTGGGCAATACTACGCAAGAAAAGGCTAAAGAGTATACTGATTTAGCTCCTAATAGCACTTGGATTGCCTGCCAAGATGTGAAGCAATGGCCTATCACAAAACCTATACAAATGTCTAAACCTAGATGGAAACAATATGCAATCATTCCCATCCTATTAGCCTTGGGATATATGTTTTATGCACAGCCTAATTGGGTAACCATGACCACGGCCATCTTATTACAGATGATACCATTTTTGCTTTTAGGGACTGGCATTTCCGTCATCGTAGAGCAATATGCCTCTCCCTATCGCATAGAAAAATATTTACATCGTTCTCCTATGTTCGCCTATATACTAGCTATTATCATGGCTTGTACTATGCCACTCTGTGATTGCGCGGTAATCCCTATCTTACGCAGCCTAACACGGCAAGGTATGGAACCGAAAGTTAGTCTATTCTTTACGATGATTAGTCCTTTGCTAAATCCCATTGTACTACTCTCCACTTATTATGCATTCCCAAAAGAACCTATGATACTCTGGGGACGACCTTTACTAGGAATTTTGCTTGCTTTTATTGTCAGCCAATATTGTGGCTCTCGTATCTATGGTCGTACCGATGCATTCCCTCCATGGAAACAATTAACTCTAGTAAAATCGCTGTCAAAAGACATAGGATTTTTCGGAAGATTACAAGAAGAAACCTTACGCCTATTGCCCTTTATCATAATTGGGTCTATACTAAGTAGTGGGTTACAATTATTTTTACCTAAACAATGGTTGCAAGATATATCCTTATCTGGTTCCATTTTAGTCATCTTCGGTATGATGGCACTCGCCTTTTGCGTATCCATCTGCTCTACTGCAGATGCCATTATCGCTCGGTCCTTTATGAACGTCATTCCTTTACCAGGAATCTTGGCATTCTTACTGTTTGGACCTCTATTAGACATTAAAAACTACGTCTTATTACGAAATCTGTTCCCTAATTCCTTTGTGAAAGTATATAGTATTTCCATCATTCTGGGAACAACGATTATATGTATACTATTTTCGATCATAGGAGGTTATGCACTATGAAATACATTCCTACAATTAACATTCACGCAGCGGTAGAAATCGTAGCCTCTGCTAGTTGCAGCCTATCCTTGTTATATTTATTAACAACAGGCTCCATCTATCGTTTAATTGCCCCTAATTCCTATATCATCGCTTTGCTATGGGCTTTGACATTATTACTATTATGGAGCACAATCAAAGCAAGCAAAAACATATTCCGTAGATCTTATGGCTCTTCGTATCGAAATGCTATCCTATACGGATTATGTACATTACTATTAAGTCCATCCATCTTCCATGCCCAAGCCTTTGCATTACCAGCGGAAGAGCCTGTGGACCAAGTCATTTCCATCACTAAAGAACCAGTTCCAACGAACGATTATAAAAACATTGGTGATGGCATCGATGATACGCATCGACACATTACATTAACATCTAGAAATTATTACGATACAATTTTAAAAGTATCTAATCACATTGAAAAATATAAAGGCTATACAGTAACAGCTACAGGCTATATTTCTTATCATGACAAAGCTTTACAAGGCAATGACTTTGTATTAGCTCGTGATTTAATGATTTGCTGCGTAGCAGATATGTCTCCATTTGGATTACCTACAGAGTACTCCTCCACTACACCATTGTTAGAGCATACTTGGTATACAATGGAAGGAACTATCGGCACTCGTAACTTCCACGGTGTAGAACAGCCTTACATCGTAAACAGCAAAATTACACAAGCCGATGCAATCGATGGATATATTTTCCCTAACTAAATAACAATAAAAAACGCACATCAGTACCTTCTGATGTGCGTTTCTTATCATATTTTCTATACATTATCTATTTGCAGTTATATAATAAACTTACAGGAGGGGACTATTATGGAACAGTCAAATTTAAAAAATAATGTTGCCTTAAAAAATGAACCTCATCATTCCGTTAAGGTAAGAGTAGACCCGTTTTACTCTAAAGAAAACCTTCAATACATTAGGGATGGAATTGCTGCACTAGATGCAGGATTAGGTGTGGAACATTCTATTAAGGAGGGGTAAAATAATGAAAAAAATTATGGTTCATTTTATATCATATTGTTTCGTTCTTCTTATGTCCTTAGCTTTTACAACCTCTGTAAATGCAACTGATATCTGGATTAGTAGCTCAGAAAATACTAGTCTTTATATAATGGATGATACCATTTCTTATGGAACATCTCCCCATGGAAAATGGATTACTGTGTCTGTAAAAATTGTTAAACACAACAGAGTCATAGAAACAGTATTTTCAAAATATACAACAGATATGTGGAGATACTATACCAACACAATGCGGGGTAATCACACTACTGTTGTAATACCACGCCATAAAATATTTGAATATATGATGCATAGAATAGGCTGGACCTATACCATTCGAGATAATTTATGGTACTATTAATCTGCATTATCAAGAAAAGCCATACCCCTCTGGTTTCCCAGATAGGGTATGGCTTTTACGGCTCTATAATAAATGTTGGGGCTACTCATATAAGAGTAGTCGCCAACATTTTTTGTTGCAATAAAATAGACATATACAGACTCATACCATATCATAAAAGTAACCACACAATTAAGAAAGGATGAGTCATATATGTCTACAGTTAATTATACAGAAGTTATCTTTA
>NZ_RQVC01000008.1:0-104901 GCF_003992085.1 Veillonella sp. CHU732 | reverse complement strand
TATGGTGACCCGTGGGGGAATCGAACCCCCGATACCGCCGTGAAAGGGCGGTGTCTTAACCGCTTGACCAACGGGCCATGTTGAGTAAATGGTGACCCACCCGCGACTCGAACGCGGGACACCCTGATTAAAAGTCAGGTGCTCTGCCAACTGAGCTAGTGGGTCATAAAATGGCAGGGGTGGATGGGATCGAACCATCGCATGTCGGAGTCAAAGTCCGATGCCTTACCGCTTGGCTACACCCCTGTGTTGTGGGGTGAGTAATGGGGATCGAACCCATGCATAACGGAGCCACAATCCGCCGTGTTAACCGCTTCACCATACCCACCACAGGATATTTATTCTGTTTAGCACTATCGTGCCTTACAACGATATTTAGTATATCAGCTAATGTTTTTTGTGTCAACCACTTTTTAAAAAACTTTTTTAACTGTTCTACTATCTCATGTTAACCATCTAGTTCATTACATGAGCATCGCTGATGTTTTTAAAGTATATCAAATAATCTTTTTCTTGTAAACCCCTTTTTAATATTTTATTTTCTAATTTTCTCTGATGAAGCTTTCCTTCTATTTATACTTTTATTTTCTATTACATTGTTTACTCTTAATGCTTTTATTTTATATGTATTCTTTTACTTTTGTTAGTAGTATTTAATGTAAAGTATATTCTCAATATTTACCTTATCAATTCATGTTCATCACTATCAACGGTAATCTTTTAGTCTTATTATCTATAGTTTATATCTTTATTTGTTCTTACTTACCAAATATAAAAATAGAGGAACGTCAATTGCTTTCAATCATCGTTCCTCTAGTTCATTTAGGACTATTTCACTGCTGCCCTTTTCCATGTATTTTTTTAATATATTTCAGGTATCACCTTGTATCTAATTTATCTGCTACCAGCTTATATCAATACTATACTTTCTACTAAATTAGCTTAGCTACATCATTTAAATTTTCAGCCATTGTTGGATGTGTAAAGATTTGGTCACGCAAGTATGTATACTTGATGTCATTATCCATCGCCATTTTGATGATGTTGATCAACTCTTCGGAGTTTTTACCAAATAAAGTGGCACCTAGGATCAAACCAGTATCCTTATTAACAGTTAATTTAAATACACCGCGTGGATCTTGGTTTACTGCATGACGCGGCATATTATTTACTGATAATGCCACTGTCACCGCACTTGGATATTGTGCTTTCGCTTCTTCTTCATGTAAACCTACATGGGATAAAGCAGGTGTAATGAAAGTAGAATACGGCACATGTGCACGATTGCCTAACTTATAACTTTCATCTCCGTGCAATACACGATTCACAATGCGGAAGTCATCAAGGGATACATACGTAAATTGTTGTCCTCCGTTTACATCGCCTACGGCAAACACATTTGGAACCGCTGTCATCAATGTATCATCTGTTACGATGGATCCATTAGGGCGTACTTGAATGTCTGTGTGCTCTAATCCAAGACCTTCTGTATTCGCTTTGCGACCTGTAGCATGCAGCAAGGCATCGAAGACAAACTCTTCTCCACTTTCAGTCACCACTACTACAGTATCACCTACATTTTTAATTTCTTTTGTAACAACATTGAAGTGGAAATGAACACCATCTTCTTCTAAGTATTGTTGCGCTAACGCAGCTACGTCTGTATCTTCACGTTTTAAGATTCTGTCGCCACTTTCAAAAGCAGTCACCTCAGCACCTAAACGTGCATATAGATTAGCGAACTCAATACCAATGTTACCGCACCCAATGATACCTAACCGTTTTGGTAATGTAGGCAACGCTTGTAGTTCAGTGCTGTTGTACACAAATTTAGATGTAGATAGACCTGAAATTGGAAGTACTACATTAGTAGCCCCTGTGTTGATGATGATAATTTCAGCTGTCAATGTTTCCACGCCATCTGCTGTTGTTACTTCTACTTCTTTATTGGAAGTAAATTTACCATGACCAGTATACATGGTTACATTCGGATTGGATGTTAACATGTTTAAGTTCTTTGCATTTAACTTTCCTACTACTGTATCACGAGTTGCCTTTGCAGCTTCGTAGCTTTTGCCTTTATCCGCACCAACAATCATCGTTTTTGTAGGGATACATCCGATGTTGATACATGTACCACCATACATAGCTGGATCTTGTTCAATTAAAGCGACTTGTTTTCCTTCTTTGCCAAATGTGGCAGCTAATGTTTTACCTGCTTTACCAAAGCCGATAACGAGTAAGTCATATTGTTTCATTATAGTCTCCCCTTTTGTTAATTCACATGAATAAAAATATATTATATGTTTCATTGTAAATACAATATTGTTTTTATTGTATACCTATTTACTAGGAATTTCAATACTATATATCACAAATGTTTTTCCAGCTACATAGTTTCAACAAGTTTTTTAACTAGCTGCACTTTTAACTAGCTGCACTTAGATACTGTATTTTAATATATCTACTTACTGACAAAATTATCATGCGTTTACCTATTATTTATGAACTTGCCCTATTCGGTTGTATAACTCATACGCAAAACTAGCACTTTCACAAAGAAAGTGCTAGTACGTCACTCACTATAGCACACTTAGGTAAAGAGTTTATTCTGCAATTCGAGCTTGTAAATATTGTTTTACAAATGTTGGCAATACGAATGCAGATTTTTGGATGCCGTAGTTATAGTATTTAGTTGTAAAATCTTGAGCACGATTTGGATCCCATTCTAATGGGTCATGTTTCTTAGATCCCATAGTAAAGCAATGCATACCTGTTGGATATAACGGAATGAATGCTGTATATAGGCGAGTCACAGGGAAATGTTTATTTACATAGTAGAATACATCAGATACTAGTTGTTGATGCATCACTGGAGATTCTGTTTGTTGTACAAATAAACCATCTTCCTTCAAGGCACGATATGTATTTTTGTAGAATTCTTCTGTAAATAAACCTTCACCAGGTCCGATTGGGTCAGAGCAGTCTACGATAATCACATCATAGAAATTTTCTTTTCCCGCTACATGACCAATACCGTCACCAATGGTTACTGTCAATTTTGGATCTTGGCGAATCATAGCGTCAGCAATAGATGGCAAATATTGTTTTGCCAATTCCACTACTTTACCATCAATTTCTACCATTGTCACTGTTTCTACACAGCTATGGCGTACACATTCTCTAGCCACGCCACCATCACCGCCACCAATGATCAATACATGCTTAGGGTTTGGGTGCAAGAATAACGGAATGTGGCTCATCATTTCATGATACACAAATTCTTCTCGTTCTGACGTTTGAAACACACCATCCAACACAAGCATATTACCATATTCTAAACTATGAGCGACTTCTATGGTTTGAAAGTCGGATTTTCCAGAATATAAAATTTCATCCACTTCTGCGCATAATGCAAGATGAGGGGACTGTAATTCTTTAATCCATTGTGTCATTTCTTACTCCTCACATTGTGACTGGATGTATAAAAAAGCTCCACCCAGTAAATTATCTCGTAACCAACGGCGTAGTGAAAAAGTTCGTTCCATACCTTCATCATAGACAACACATCGTGTGTCATCATAATTAACTTGCATAGATACGATAGGAACCCAATGCCATGTAGATAGCCCTTCTTCCTGTCCACGATGACGATTTAAAAAAGCAACAGGACAATTTTGTTCCAGTCCACGTTGTATGAAAGCCGTTACTTCTTCCACCGTATAAGGACTTCCTTTTAGAGGAAAAATCGGCAATCGTTTCACATTATAAGACAGGTTGTTATCTGCCATATATTGGTTGACACCTTGTTCCCACCAAGTACTTTTATAGAGCCCCCCACCATAGCGAGGACGCACGTATTCCCATACTTGGTTCATGCGCACCAAAGCTTGATCACCGTCTACAGCAGTCTCAACAGGTAAATATCCATCGCGGAAAAGGACATAGGAAATGACCTGCGTCGCTGTAGTTGGGCCACAACCTGCTAAGCGTTTCCACGCATCTTCATACCACTCTTGGTCATACCCATAGGAAAAGTTCCCATCCTTTTTTACTTGTAACCATTCAGGATGTTCTAACCGATAGCGTTTAATGCCTGCCATTACGCTTCTACTACCTCAACAGTTTGCATGCGGTCACCTTGTTGGATTTTATCTACTACATCCATACCTTCAATGACTTGACCGAACACAGTGTGAACGCCGTCTAAATGAGGTTGTGGTTCGTACACGATAAAGAATTGGCTACCCCCTGTGTTAGGTCCACGATGTGCCATGGATAAAGCACCCCGAACATGTTTATGTGGGTTGCCTTTAGTTTCACATGGAATTGTGTAACCAGGGCCACCTACGCCAGTACCCATTGGGCAACCACCTTGAGCCACAAAACCAGGGATAACACGATGGAATTTCAAAGTATCATAAAAACCTTCTTTGATTAATTTTTCAAAGTTAGCTACTGTACCAGGAGCTTCATTTTCAAATAATTCGATAACAATGTCACCGTATTCCATATGAATAATTGCTTTTTTCATTACTGTACCTCCAAAAAAGTTCTAATTACATGACCCGCTAAATGCAATCCTGCTACAGAAGGAACAAGTCCACAGGAACCTGGACTTCTTGAATCGTCATCTCGGTTCGGTGTCATCGGTTGTTCTGTAGAGAATAATACAGTTTGCTTTTTAATGCCACGACGACGCAATTCTTTACGCATAACTTTCGCCAATGGGCATGTATGGGTCTTATTAATATCTGTAATCTTCAATTGATCAGGCCACATTTTATTGCCCGTCCCCATAGAAGATATACATGGTATATGACTATTATAACACGTTTCGATGATGGATAGTTTGGCACTTACCATATCGATTGCATCAATGACAAAATCTGGGGCTATATCGGTGATGAAAGTCGGATGACTTTCACCAGTATAGACCATATCATAAGCCTCAATATGTAGATTAGGATTGATTGCTAAGGCTCTCTCTTTTGCGACCTCTACTTTACGTTGACCTACCGTGCTAGGCAAAGCAATAAGCTGACGATTAATATTACTCACCGTCACTTTGTCACCATCGACAATAATTATATGCCCTACGCCAGAACGAACCAACGCTTCTAGGGCAAAGGAGCCTACACCACCGCATCCAAAAAGAAGGACTTTTTTACCTTGTAGGGTTTTAATTTTTTCTTCCCCTACCAACCATTGTAAGCGCGTTAACATATGTTCCATATTAATAGGCTCCTGCTGGGATAATTTCAGTCCAATATCCATCTGGATCAGCAATAAAATAAATGCCCATTGCTTCATTCTCATAGACAACGCAGTTCATAGCCTTATGTTTTGCTAACGCTCCTTCGTAATCATCTACATAGAATGCTAAGTGGAATTCATTATCTCCTAAATTATATGGGCGATCCCAATCACGTAGCCATGTTAATTCTAACCGATGTGGATTGGTACCGTCTCCTAAATAGACAATTTTAAAGGATCCATCTTCCCCATCGATATGACCGACTTCTACTAACCCCAAAGCTTCTTTATAAAAAGCTAGACTTTTGTCCAACTCTTTCACATTAATATTATTATGAGCAAAGCTAAATTTCATACTTCCTCCTTAATTCCTAGTAAATAACAGTATTATTCTAACATAGGTACTACGGGAATACAATCATTGCACCTGAAAGTAGACTCTGCTTCCCTCATCGGTTTTTGTCACCACCAAGTGTGCACCAATTTGTTGTTGTAATTCTGGCACATGGGATATAATGCCTACCAATCGACCTTGGGATTGTAATGCCACCAAAGTTTCCATCGCCACATCTAATGTATCTGGATCTAATGTACCAAATCCTTCATCAATGAACATAGTATCCAAATGAATACCTCCCGCATAGGATTGGATGACATCCGCTAATCCCATAGCAAGCCCTAAGGATGCCAAGAAAGTTTCTCCACCAGACAACGTATTAGCAGGACGGCTTGCCCCTGTATAGGCATCAAAAACAGCAATATCCAACCCCCGTGCGCCACGACCTCCGTCTTCTAAAGATCGTTCCAGTCGATAGCGACCACGACTCATATCATGAAGTCGTAAGTTCGCTGCACTCAATACTTCTTCTAGAATAGCGCCTAGTACATAGCGTTCAAAGCTGACACCTTTCATACCCGTATCCCCACCATTGGCCAAATCGGTTAATCCGAAGATAAATGCCCGACGGTCCGACAACTCTTTGGTATCCGCTTCTAACTTGGCAATCTCTTGGATAGTTTTTTCCTTGGCAGTCACTTGTGATTTCAAGGTACCAATAACTTCCCCTAGATTTTTCAATTCTTGTTGTAATGACTCCACCGACTCCTTTCGAATCTCTTCAGGTACCTTAGCATAAGATGCCAAGTCCTGTTGCACTCCTTCTAAGAGAGAAGTCAACCTCAACGATTCATTGTGATAGGCACTAAAGGTTTCTTTCCATACTGGCAATTTATCAAATGCATGAGATTCCTGTTTAAATGCATCAATGGTAAGAGATTCCGCTGCTAACACTTGCTCGATTTCCTTGTCCAAGAATTCTATATCCTGCGCCATGCGATCCTGTTGTTCTTTAATAGTCCCTATTTCTGTGATGAGCGCCACCTTTTGTTCTTGGCTAGCTTGACGCGCGGCTTCTACCTCTTTACGGTCCGCTTCATACCGTTTCAGAGAATCTGCGAGATCTTTCACCTCAGCCGTATACGTTTCCACCGTAAAAGGAGCTATACTCTTTTCAATACGATGCATTTCTGTTGTCATGTGGTGAACATCTTGTTTAATCGTCTCTATCTGACCAGCTAAAGTAGTCAATTCCAGTTGTTTTGTATGAAAGTTAGCTTCTTCTACTTGTATTGCCTTATGTAATGTTTCTAATCTTTCTTCCAATTCTACTTTAGTGGTTTCAGCAACAACTAACTCATTTTGTATCGTTTTAAACGCTTGGTCTATAGTTTCTATATCTGCAGATACCTTCCACCATTGGAGGCGTTCAGCTACCCTATCTATGTCCTTGACTTGTATAGCCGATTCCAACATATTCCCCAAGTGAATAATAGCTTTTCTTTGCACACCTTCTGTTACATTTGGATAGCTTTCACATAAACGATTCCATTCTTTACTATATCGTTCTACTTCTTCTTCACTGTGGCTTAGCTTGGTTTCTATCGTTGCCACCTGTGTTTGACTAGCTTGGAACTCTCTGCGGAATCTATCTACCGTTTCTCTAACAATGTCTTCCGACGGGGCTTGTGCTAGTTGTGGATGTTCTAAGGAACCACACACAGGACACGGCGAATCATCTTCCACTTGCAAACTCACTTCATAGGCTTGGTGTTGTCGTAATAATTGCTCATTATGATGATATAGACCTTCACGCGTCTTGCAGACCTGTCGTTCTTCCTCCAACTGTTGACTATGAAGATTTCTAGCATCCCAAGCAGTTTGGAGTTTGTTAACAACCCCCTTTAAGGAATCCCACCAACTCCGCAGTTCACTGGTACATAATTTTTCCTCACCTAAGGAAGCATAATTTTGTAACTCTATCTTTATACCTTCTAATGTTTTACGATGCAACTCCAGCTCTGCCTGACTTGTAGTTATCTCCTGTTGTAGAGCCTGTTGTTGCTCCACTTGCTGTGCTTTCGAAGCCTCTATATCAGTCCTTTTTATCACAAGTTCGCCATACCGCTCCACCTCTTGTTGCAAGGCCTGTAATTGGTGATATTGCTCTTGTTGCTTTGCATACATTTCCTCTTGAGCTACTAGCTGTTTCCACTTAGACTCTAAGGTTTGTAAACTTCCTTCCACGGACTGCAACGATGTTTTCAAGGCTTCTAATTTTTCTTTGTCCGTTCTGAAAATATCTTGCAATCTCTCATAGTCTTTCATAGACCTCCGAACTTCTTGCAACCGTTCCCAACGGCTAATAGCCTCCCCTAATGCAAGATGCGCCGACTCTCCTTCTTGATGAGTAGCCACGGCTTGACTGTATTGATCTTTGCGCGATACTAGGTTGGCATAGGTTTCGTACTTAGCATAGGCTGTTTGCAAAACATCGCACTGCTCCTGTTTCTCCTTACGTTCTTTTTCACGAATCCCTAATACAGCACGTTCTTCTTCCGTCAATGCCACTAAGTCCTGTAAGGTATCTACTGTGTAGGTACTCAATAAAAACTCAACCTTTTGTAATGTATCTTGAATCCCTACGGTAGACTCGGCCAATTCCTCTTTCAGTAGGTCTTGCATGCGTTTATACACAGAAGTTTTAAAAATCGTATGTAACAATACTTCCCGTTCTGATGTGGGAGCTACTAATAGTTTTCTAAAATCACCTTGGGGAAGCAAGACAACTTGCAAAAATTGATCCACCCGAAATCCAATGATCTGTTGTACATAGTCACGAATTTCTTGGGCTTTCGTAGTGAGTAATTTCCATTCATCATCAATCCATTCACTGATAGAAGCAGTTGCTAATACCGTTCTTGTACCAGTGCCTCGTTTTTTCTGTAATTCTTGTTTTGGAGTTCTCTCCATCCGATATCGATGATCACCTACTTGAAACTCAAACAGCACTGATGTAGGTGTAGTAGCATCTGCATAATCGCTACGCATATCAGATCCATCACGAAGACCACCACTAGTTTGACCATACAGAGCATATACAATGGCATCTAATATACTTGTTTTTCCTGCTCCTGTAGGTCCTGTAATTAAAAACATGGATTGATTTGCCAATACAGCAAAATCAAGGATTACTTCCTTAGGGTACGGACCAAAAGCAGTCATTTCTAATCGTAAGGGTCTCATGCTTCTTCCTCCCTTAATACACGACGCCACAACTGCTCCATGTAGTCTAATTCTTCTTGTGAAAGTTCTTCATTACGAGCTTCCTTAGCAAATTGGGCAAATAAATCTTTCTCATTTAGTTCCTTGAATCGTTTAGCACCCGTTGTATCTCGCACCACTTCCATACGACCTACTAATTCTAATCGCATACAGTAAGGGAATACTTTTCGCAAGCGGCGCATTCCGTCCACTACAGGTGCGGTATCTAACAATCGTACTTCCACATAATCATTATGATGCCGTGTATGAAGACTTTCATCTGCTAGCAAATCATCAAAATACCCTGTCAAACTCACAAATTGGCGGCGCCCTACAATAGGAATCTCACTGATTGTTGTAGCCCCTTTGCCATCTATATCAACGATAGTGAAACTTTTATTATACCCTACCTCGTCAAAGGAATAGGTCAACAAGGAACCACTATAGCGAATATGGTTAGATCCAATTCGCTGCGGTCTATGCAAATGACCTAATGCCGTATAGTGAAAGTCTTTAAATACCGTTGTCGGTACTTGTCCAGATCCGCCTACCAAGAGAGGTCGTTCGGACTCACTTTCAGCACCACCTGCCACAAAGGCATGGGCCATACACAGAGTACGGCAACCTTTAGAACGACGTGTTGCATAGTCGGACCACCGTTCATAGGCATCAGCAATAGTCCAATTATATTTGTTTGTATCAGAACTTATATCATTTTTCACAGTGCCAATGCCAGACATATCACCATTATCGCTATAAGAAGTAATGTCTAGATTTGCAATACTTGCATCACTTAAAGAAGCAAATAAATCTGCTAATTCACATTGCGTTCTATGCTTTTTAGATGTCTTAACAGATTCGATATTCTCTGTTATTTCTATCGTTTCATTTCCAATACCTTGCCGATTCAGAGCACTTTGCATATCACGCACTTCTCCATATGGTAATGCCCATACATCGAGTTGACCGTGTCCATCTTGGAATAGGATAGGATTCATCCCTTGGTGAGCCTGCCCAAGCAAATAGATGCCATGCGTTTCCCAAGCACTACGCCCCATCGCTAAGCGAGGTCCGCTATCGTGATTTCCAGAAATAACCACCATTGGAATTTTTTCTGTAAATGCTAATCGATGCAGAACAGAATCCCATAACTCAATGGCCTCAATAGGTGGCACTGAGCGATCAAAGACATCTCCACTAAGCACCACTAAATCAATATTTTCATCTTTTAATACTGAAAAAAATTGATGCTCCAACACATGGGCTTGATCCGTTGTTAAATGTTCATTGTAAAATAGTCGTCCCAAATGCCAGTCTGCTGTATGTAGTATGCGCATACTTACACCTCGTTTGCATAAATCTCCCGTAAGATAGAAATTTCTTTTGCATATCCATCTAACTCATTTGGTGTTTCTAAATAGAATGGTAGATGACGTAATTTAGGATGGGTGATGAAATTAGCAATGGCCTCGATACCAATGTGTCCTTCCCCGATTTTTTCGTGACGATCTTTATGAGCTCCTCTAGGATTTTTAGAGTCGTTCAAATGCACTGCATGGATTCTGTCTAAGCCTACAAAATGATCAAACTCCTCCAATACACCGTCTAAATTTTCAATGATATCGTATCCACCTTCATGAATATGGCACGTATCTACACAAACACCAATGTATTCTTTGTGTTTCACGCCGTCAATAATACGTCCTAATTCTTCAAAATTGCGACCTACTTCCGTGCCTTTTCCTGCCATAGCTTCTAATAGAATGGTAGTTTTCATACCTGGAAAAATCACTTCATTCAACATATCTACGATATATTTGATGCCTTGGTCCACACCTTGTTTCACATGGCTACCAGGGTGAAAGTTATATAAATGGCCAGGTAAATACTCCAACCGCTCCAAATCTTCACGCATGGAATTTTTAGCAAACTCACGGAGCCCTGGATCGGCGGCACACGCATTTAAAGTATATGGTGCATGTCCTAATAATTTACCAAATTGATGTTCTTTCAGGAATGTATCTAAAGCTTTCATATCTGCTTCATCAAAAGCACGAGCCTTACCGCCTCGTGGATTTCTTGTAAAGTATTGAAATGTATTGGCACCAATAGACAGCGCCTCTTTTCCCATATGTAAATATCCTTTGCTAATAGATAAATGACATCCGATTGTTAATTGACTCATATATAACTCCTTCTCTTACCGATTCATTTTCTTACTTGTAAGTATATCATGTAACCTTCTATGACATATACAGTTACATAGAAAATAGGGGATAATTGTTTATGTAAGCAATTATCCCCTATTCATCTGTTTCTAATCTAAGACTAGATGGTTTCCATTACTGTTAATGTGAGCTTTTACGCAAACATTCTGGACAAATGCCTTCAAAAGACACATGAAGTCTTGTAATTTCATATTCACTGTGGCGTGCCACTTCTTCTCTTAGACAGTTGACTTGTACATCATGCAAATCATTAATACGATTACACATTGTACAACGTACATGTGGATGATTTCTTGTATCCCAATCATATCGGCTACAGTCATCACCCAAGTCCAAGACACGAACTAAACCAATGCGTTCAAAAATCTCCATCGTTTTATATACAGTCGCCAAGCTCATACTTGGATGGTCTTCCCGCAAACTTTGGTAGATCATTTCCGCAGTGGGATGGTTGTTTTCTGCGTAAAGAACATTATAAATGGCAATACGCTGTGGCGTTACTTTATAACCTTCTTCTCGCAATTTTTGTGCAATATCCATAAAGCACATCCTTTCCACTTGGAAGCTTAACTGTGAGATTAAAACACTATTACTCTAACTATATTATATCAGAAAGTTCATTCCCAAACAATAATCAGAATTGGTTAATTTTAAATATCCTTACTTAAGGAGATTAATCTTTAAAATATGGTTTGAAACCGCTACCTTGATGTTTTTGTTGTTTTTGTCCATCACGGGAACGACGTTCTCCACTATTGGAACGTTGACTGCGATCGCGAGAGGAACGTCTTCTATCTCCGTCACGACGATCATCACGACGGCGACCATCTCTACGACGATCATCACGGCGACGGCCATCTCGACGTCCACTGTCACGGCGACGACGTATACGAAGTGGCGCTTCTTCTGTAATGCTAACAGGAGTTGTATCTGGCTCTTTTGTCAACAATTTCAAAGCAGCAGCCAACAAAGTAACGGAATCGATATCATTCAACAACTCTTCTGCACTAGAACGGTAGCTTGCTAATTCTTCACGATTATCTGCTAAAGCAATCAATTTCTCTACTGCAATTTTTTGTTGACCTTCTAATACTTCTCCTAAGGATGGAGCTTTACGACGAGCAATCTTGCGTTTTGTCAAACGTTCAATAGCATGTAAATGCTCAATTTCACGTGGGATAACAAATGTCATCGCTACGCCTGCCTTACCAGCACGACCAGTACGACCAACACGGTGTACATAGCTTTCAGGATCTTGTGGCAAATCATAGTTATATACATGCGTCACACCGCTAATATCTAATCCACGAGCTGCTACGTCTGTAGCCACTAAGATATCGATAGTGCCTTCACGGAATTGTCGGATGACAGAGTCACGTTTTTGTTGAGACAAGTCACCATGAATGCCTTCTGCCATGTAACCACGCTTTTTCAACGCTTCTGTTACTTCATCTACACGACGTTTTGTACGACCGAACACGATAGCCAACTCTGGCGCTTGGATATCTAGCAAACGACACAATACATCAAATTTTTGACGATCTTGCACTTCAATGTAATATTGCTCGATTAAATCCATTGTCACTTGTGTCGGTTTCATACGGATTAATGTTGGCTCTGTTAAGTATGTTTCTGCCAACTCTTGAATTGCTTTTGGCATAGTAGCAGAGAACAATAATGTTTGACGCTCTTCTGGAACAGCTGTCAAAATTTTATTGATATCATCTACGAAGCCCATGTTTAACATTTCATCCGCTTCATCTAAAATGACAACTTTTACATGGTCAAAAGAAATAGATTTTCGCTCCATGTGATCCATCAAACGACCAGGTGTCGCTACAATCACTTGTGGATGTTTTTTCAACATACGGAATTGACGTCCAATATCTTGACCACCATAAATTGGTAGGGCTTGGATATTTGTATGTTGCGCCATTTTATTTAATTCTTCTGCCACTTGAATAGCTAACTCACGGGTCGGTGAAAGAATCAATACTTGTGGATCTTGGATTGTTGGATCAACTTGCTCTAACGCTGGGATACCGAAGGCAGCTGTTTTACCTGTACCAGTTTGCGCTTGACCAATCATATCTTGACCGGACTTCGCCACTGGAATGGCTTCGCGTTGAATCGGTGTTGGTTCTTCAAAGCCCATATCGTTTAAAGCTCGTAAAATAGGTTCGCTAATGTGTAAATCTTCAAATTTAATTTGCATATATAAAAGGGTCCTCCTTTAAAATCTTGTATATGTATCATGCGAATTAGTATATTATAACACAAGTAAGATGTCCTTGTATATGAGAGTATGATAGAAATCGAGAACTTTCAATGTGTGATGAATCACCTTCCCTATTGTACTACCAAGTATTTCATGGTATACTTTAACGGTATACACGCGCCTATAGCTCAGGGGATAGAGCGCCGGTCTCCGGAACCGGGTGCGCAGGTTCGATTCCTGCTAGGCGCACCACTGATATAACTGGATTCTCACTGTTGTTGAGAGTCCATTTTTTGCATTTGAGCCCAATTTTGAGCCCAATTTAAATTTTCATAAAAAATACCGAAAAGCCCCAATGTTATATCTACTTCAGATAACATTGGGGCTTATTACATTATACTTTTACTTAAATAATTGCTCTTTGATCAACTCTAATAAGGCATCACAGCTACGACTTACATCATCATAGGTTTCGTCAAAATTTCCCGTATACCAAGGGTCTTTTACATCTCGACTTTCTCCAACAAACGTCATAGCCTTATACACCTTATGATCAACCTCATCATCGATAATAAGGCGCAAGTTTCTTGCATTATTTTCATCCATGATGATGAGGTAATCAAAGTTACGGTAATCATCCATCGTTACTTGGCGGGCCTTGCGACGAGTATAAGGAATATCCATTTCATCTAATTTTTGTTTAGTTCCATAATGGGTATCGTTTCCTATCTCCTCACGAGATGTAGCTGCGGACTCAATATAAATAGAATCGGTTAAGCCCGCCTTGTTAACGATATGCTTCATATAAAACTCTGCCATCGTAGAGCGACAAATATTACCGTGACAGATGAATAAGACTTTTACCATACTATCCTCCTTACATACTAATAGTCCTTACAGCATACGCTATAAGGACTATTAGTACAAGATTTAATTAAAAGTTATGTCGTACTCCCGCATCCAGACGCCATGTATTGTCTATAGTAGCACCAAAGTTTTTAGTAAATGTACCATATACGTATGTACTTGGACTAATGCTCCAAGAGCCTCCAATTTCAGCATCAAGCCATGTATCTTTCAAGTCAAGTTCTGTATGCACTGTTGGATTACCTGGCGCTGAATATGTTGTATTCATTTTACCAGAGAATTCGTGAACCAATGCGAGTTTTGCAAAAATGTTGGATGTTTCTGTTTCTCTACCAATGCCAAATCCCAATCGACCTACAGTAGAATTAACAGCATCAGCTTTCACATCCATAGAGCTACCACCAACAACATTAGCATCATAGGATACGCCGTTCAAATGGCCTACAATAAATTCTACGCTAGGATCCATGTAGAAACCATTTTTTTTCTTAATACGTTTACCGTATTCAGCACTTAAAGAGGTACCAAATCTATGATACTCCCCATTCAATTGATGTCCCCCTAATGAGTGAAGTTTGTAAGTATTGGATAAGCGGTTTCCACGAGCGATGATATCTAAGTAACGTCCATCATCATGTTGTTTTGTACCATATAACCCAATACCAACGGTTTTGCTGTCTCCGTTGCCAACGGCATAGGAGTTACTAGACGTACTGTAATCTAGAGCGCCACCAAATGTCCAACCATTGGATACCTTATGATCATAACCAACTTGTACACCATTATATGTCATATGAGCATCAGCACCATTTGTCATGTTAGATTTGCCACCAATGTATTTAGCCCATACACCTTGGTTCGTATTAGTCAAACGAAGGTCCCCTAAACGTCGTTGTAAATCGTTCGTAGTATTGCGCCAAGCCATCGCTGTAGATGCAATAGCAGATTTCGTACCACTTACCAACGAAGATTCACTAGCATGTGTGACCGCCGCGGTATCAGCAACAACAAGATTACCTTGTGCATCAAATGCATTTGTACCAAGTTCAGTCATAGCAGCCGGTCTTGTAATACCTTCATTAACTTGAACAGCTGCAGCTAGTTTCTTATCATTTCCCGTATATTGTAATTTATTGGCTAACGATTTCATTTCTGCACGATAACTTGCATCATCAGTCAAATTCTTAGCACTATCACCTTGTATAGTAATATGACTATGATCAGTAGCATGTTCAATAATGATTTTACCATTATTAGCTTCACTTGCTGGTACACCTGTTTTATAATCAGCATTTACAAAACCACTATAGTTTTGAATCGTAATAGGACGCGCATCGATAGGATGAATCATACCTGCTGCAGTTGGATTTGCACCACCTACAAGATTACGAACTTTACTGCCTTTATATAAGTATGCTGCATCATCTCCTGATGGACGTGGTTTTTTGGGTGTAGGTCGTTCCTTACCAATCCATTCATTATTCCAAGTAGCACCATTTTGTAAATATATATCGGCACCAGAATTATGAGGATTTTTATTACTTTCAGCATATTCATTTAACACAGCACCAATAAGACTAGAGTTAGAGGTTGTAAAAGCGAGTCCGATATTTGCTGCCGCTTCATTAAGATTTGGATTCTCACCATAATCTTTATTAATTAACCCTACATTACCAACAGCTACTAAATCCTTCGTACCTGGGTGTTTACCATCGGTACCTGCATTCACATATACATCGCCCTCTTCTGCCACAACAGAATAGGTATCTGACGTTTTAAGAGGATAGGTTATAATACGACCACCGCCATCAACGATAATATGACCTCGGTGATTCGCTTGCAATCCTACTCCGACAGCGTCAATATCTACATTGCCTTTCACATGAATATTGCTATCACCATAGTCTCTGTCAGGATTATCGTTATGATGTGGCACCTTACCACCAAGACCAGCATAGACAGCACTCATATAATAATGCCCCAAATCTTTTTTATCTGCTGGTGCATCATTTTTTAATCGTACAATAAGATCTTTATCTATAGTCAATTGCGATCCAAATACAGTATAAACCCCTGTTACATTTTTAGATTTACCTGTGTCCATCAAGCTTTTACCATGTACATTTACGGTTAATGTATCTTCTATATGCTTAACCTCAGGTTCCGTTTGCTTTTGATTGCCCAACGATAAACCAATTAAGTTTTCTGCTTTATCACTATACTTAGTAATATCTGTAGCCATTACTGAATAAGACATTCCTGTTACTACTAATGCAGCCATTACGGCTGATACATGACGTGTAATTTTCATAATAACCTCCACACCCAACAACAGATATCAATAATAGATATCAATAAACTACCGTCATTATACATTGTTATTTGTACTTCGTACATACTTATATATCTATAAATATGCTATTATGCATACTTTATATAGTAAAGCATTATTATGCCAATTAGTTATAATTGATAAAATTATCATAAAGATTGACATTGTAAAACAGTGCGTAGCGATACCTTCCAAAAAGAAGCATATGACTGGATTCTCACCTTTGTTGAGAATTCATTTATTTTGCATTTGAGCCAATTTTTAAACCCAATTTGAGTCTAATTTGAATTTTTTTCTTGCCAAACTTAAATGAATAGAGTATACTAAACGCAATTATTGAAAGAAAGGAGTCACTACAATGATGAAGCAAGCCAATTTAGCTACAACAAATGTAAATACATTTTTTTGGTTCTTTATCCACACTGCGGGTAAAGAACTATTTGAGCTACGCTAATTTAGGTAACATCACTGAGTGGCTTTAAATAGTGGTAAGGGCTACCCGTACTAGGTATAGGCGGGTAGCCCTTTTTGCATATCTTCCTATACCACCACTCACGAATACCTACATACACAAGATTTAATTTAGGAGGACAATATGATTATTCGTTTACACACTACAGCAACAGAAGCACAAATTGCAGAACTACGTCAACTACTAGAAGCCACTGGCGTTATATTACATCCTGTCCATGGAGAACAACAAGATATCATCGGTTTAATAGGTGATACATCCCGTGTCGATTTACGCACTATTGAATCCCTTCCATACGTTGAAAAAGTGATGCGTATCCAAGAGCCTTTCAAAAAAGCAAATCGTAAATTCCATCCTCAAGATACGGTGGTTACTGTAGGAAATGCAAAAATTGGTAGCGGTCACTTTGCTATCATCGCAGGCCCTTGTTCTGTAGAAACACCAGAACAAGTCATCGAAGTAGCAAGGGCTGTGAAAGCAGCTGGTGCTGGTATTCTTCGTGGTGGCGCTTTCAAACCTCGCACTTCTCCATACTCTTTCCAAGGCATGGGCCCAAGTGGCTTAGCCTTACTAGAAGAGGCAAAAAAAGAAACTGGTCTACCGATCGTATCTGAAGTTATGGATATCTCCCAATTGGAATACTTCGACAATGTAGATATGTTGCAAATCGGTGCCCGTAATATGCAAAACTTCAACCTGTTAAAAGAAGTCGGCAAATTAAGAAAACCAATCTTATTAAAACGTGGTCTATGTGCTACATACGAAGAATGGTTAATGGCTGCGGAATACATCATGAGCGAAGGTAACGAACAAATCGTTCTTTGCGAGCGTGGTATTCGCACCTTCGAAACACGCACTCGTAATACTTTAGATGTAACCGCGATTCCAATGATGCACGAGTTATCCCACTTGCCAATCATCATGGACCCTAGCCATGCAGCAGGTATGAGCCGTGTGGTTCCATCCTTGTCCTTAGCCTCCGTTGGTGGCGGTGCTGATGGTTTAATGATTGAAGTTCACAATAATCCAGAAAAAGCATTATGTGATGGTCCGCAATCCTTACACCCAGAGCAATTCGCTACTTTGGCAAACCAAGTATTCGCTTTACGTGATGCATTAGGTCATAAATAGGTCACTCCTATGGATACAATTCATATTCAAGCCTCCACTGCTTACGATGTGATTATCGAGCGACATAGCTTGCCTCGCATTGGTAAGTACTTACACGCTATCAAACCTCCTTGCTCCGTCATGATTGTCACCGATGACAATGTGGCCCCTCTCTATGCATCTACAGTTTCTAAATCTCTAGAAACAGCAGGCTACACCGTTCACACCTATACGTTCCCTCATGGTGAAAGTGAAAAGAACGGCCATCGCCTCATGGATCTAATAGAAACATTAGGAACCGCAAAATTGACTCGGAAAGACCTAATCATCGCCTTAGGTGGTGGCGTCGTCGGCGACCTAGGTGGGTTCGCTGCTGCCACCTACTTACGAGGTATCGATTATGTACAAGTACCTACGTCACTGTTGGCTGCTGTCGATTCCTCTGTAGGCGGTAAAACAGCTGTGAACCTAGAGTGTGGTAAGAATTTATGGGGTGCTTTTAAACAACCTATCCTCGTTCTCTGTGATCCAGAAACACTTTCTACCTTACCTAAAGAGGAATGGATTAATGGATGTGGTGAAATTATCAAATATGGTTTCTTAGATCATCCAGAGTTACTAGCTCAACTTCAAGAACGCCCTCTCTTACAATATCCAGAAGATGTAGATAGTATCATCGCTCAATGTGTACGCATCAAAGCTCATGTAGTGGAAGTAGATGAAAAGGAAAGCAGCCTCCGTGCGACGTTGAACTTAGGTCATACCTTTGGACATGGTATCGAGCACGGTAGTGCTTTCACCATTCCTCATGGTAATGCGGTGGCATTGGGATTACTCATTATGGCAAAAGGTGCTGTAGCCAACGAAGAGCTAGACCCTACCATCATTTCTTGTATTGAACAGATACTAATAGCCCATGAATTACCCACCACAACGACGATTTCAAAAGATCTTATCTTAGAAGAAGCTAGTCATGACAAAAAAGCCTCTGGCTCTTCTATTACCATCGTGGTTCCTACCGGATATGGCACGTCGGTGCTAAAAAAAGTTACCTTCCAAGAACTTGGTACCTACTGCCATATGTAAGTATAGTACTCAATGTTTTATAATTAGAATACATTACTAAACTAATTTTGATATACCCCGATTCTAGAGTTACTATGTATGATATATTAAACAAATTATACTTACCTTTTATAGTTATACTTGTAATTATCACCTCATGGTGATAGCTCAACCATAACAGAAAGGATTCCTATGCAACATGTTTCTAATGTGCCCTTATGTGGCACAATCCCATCTATACCGGCTAAGGCTCATGCCCATCGGGCACTCATTGCAGCTGCCCTTGCCACGAGTCCTAGCTCGATTTTAATCTCTCACTCTTCCAAGGACATTGATGCTACTATGGATTCCTTGCGAGCCCTTGGTGCAACGATTACCTATGAAAATGGTGTGGCTCATATTACTCCAGGTCCTCCCCCTTCTATAGGACAAGTATTACCACACGAATCAGGTACGACATTGCGATTACTCTTACCTGTGTCCGCCTCGATTTGTGACACTGTGAAAGTAGATGCCAAAGGACGTCTACCAGAACGACCACTAGAACCATTGTTGAGCGAAATGAAAGACCACGGCGTATCGTTTTCACAAGACGCACCGCCTTTCACTATGGCAGGTCGTCTGCAAGGTGGTACCTTCACCATGACGGGGACCGTAAGTTCTCAATTTTTCTCAGGTCTTCTTCTGGCAGCTCCACAACTGGGGCACACCACCGTTAATTGCACAAGTTCCTTACAATCGAAAGACTATGTGACATTAACCATAGAAACGATGAAAGACTTTGGTGTGCAAGTAACAGAAGGCATCACCAAGGAAGGTTATCCAAGTTTTACTATCGAAGAGAACCAATACTTCCACGGCAATGAACAATACCCCATTGAAGGAGATTGGTCCAATGGCGCCATTTGGCTAGTGGCGGCAGCTATGACAGGGCAATCTATTTCTGTCACAGGTTTACGTTCCGATTCTGTACAAGCAGATAAACGGATTCTTTCTATTTTAGAAAGCGTTGGTGTCACTTGTACGTGGAATGGTACTACTGTCATGGTTACTGGCAAAGCACATCAGCCAATCCATGTGAATTTAGAACAAATACCAGATTTGTTGCCTATTTTATCTAGCTTAGCTTGCTCCATAGAAGGTGAATCTTCTTTCATCAATGGCGCCCGCCTGCGCTTAAAAGAATCAGACCGTTTAGAAGCAGTAGCACAACTTATTCGCGATTCTGGCGGCATTGTTCGCATGGAAGGAGATAATCTATATATCACGGGAACAGGCACTCTTACGGGTGGAACTGTAGACTGCGTGAATGACCATCGTCTCGTCATGGCTGGAGCCTTAAACGCACTCATCGGCACTTCTCCTATGATTTTGAAGGACAGCGAAGCCATCAGTAAGTCGTATCCTCACTTTTTTGAAGACTGGAAACGATTAGGTGGGCAGACACATACTATATAGTAGCATTCAATCTCTGTATATGACGTGACATATGCCTCTTAATGTGGCATATATGTTACCCTAACAAAGGTGTCCTATAGATGTTTCTATATATCTTTTTTATTCTGTTTACTATACACGTATACAACGTATCTACGAATATATAGTAATACATATACCATACTTTATATATAACATACGATAAGGAGTAATTATGGCATCCTATTTCGGTCGCACCGTAAAAGTCTCCACCTTTGGAGCTTCTCACGGTCAAGCTATTGGCGGAGTTGTAGACGGACTTCCTTGTGGGTTTCCAGTCAATCTAGAAACCTTGCAAGATTTCCTAAAACGACGGGCTCCAGGTCAACATCAATTACAAACACAAAGAAAAGAAGCAGATATCCCTGAGTTTCAATCAGGCCTCGTACAAGGAAGACTGAGCGGTTCTCCTTTGGCTTTCACTATTCAAAATACATCACAACGAAGTGGGGATTATGATAACCTACGAGATGTGCCACGCCCATCTCATGCGGATTACACTGCTCGCATGCGCTATGGTGAGTATGTGGATATGCGTGGGGGCGGTCACTTCTCTGCTCGCATAACAGCCCCTGTTTGCGTAGCTGGTGGCATTGCTATACAACTATTAGAATCCATCGGCATTCACGTGCACGCTCACTTAGCGCAAGTGGGCACTGTCCCAGATACATCTATCGATTATACTAACCCACCTATGGACAAGCTCGCTAGTATCAGCACTGAAGCGATTCCTATGTTAGACCCTGTACAACGCCATACAGCAGAGCAACTTGTATTGGAGTTAAAAACATCTGGCGATTCCACTGGTGGTATCGTAGAAGTCTTAGCCACCGGTTTACCTGTTGGCATGGGAAATCCTAATTATGATGGCATTGAAAATCGCTTAGGTGCTACGCTCTTTGGTATGCCTGCGGTAAAAGGCATTTCGTTTGGATCTGGTTTCCCTGGCTGTGCCTCCCGTGGAAGCGAGCAAAACGATCCTTTCATCATCACTGATGAAGGAGTTCGTACAGAGAAAAATAACAGCGGTGGCATCCAAGGTGGTATCACCAATGGCATGCCCCTTGTCATGCAAGTAGGGATTAAGCCCACACCTTCTATTTATCTTGAGCAATCTTCCGTGTCCCTTAGCAACCACAGTGCAGAAGTGTTACAAATTCAAGGTCGCCACGACCCTTGCGTAGCCCTACGTGCCGTGCCTGTGGTAGAGGCCTTGACGGCTCTTGTGCTCTTAGATTTTGTACTGGAACATGATCCACATGTATTCCGTCATTTCAGTGATCGTACGTTGGAGGTGTAAATGTTTGGATTATTAGGCCGTACTTTGGGCCACACCTACTCCCCCATGATTCATCAATCCTTAGGAAATACATCCTATGACATATTTGAAATGGAACCAGACCAACTACAAGATTTTTTTAATCGTTCTGACTTGCAAGGCTTAAATATTACCATTCCCTATAAAATCAATGCCTTACAGGCTTGTCATCACATCAGTGATATTGCAGAAGCAATTGGTTGTGTCAACACTATGGTGCGCGAAGCAGATGGTTCTTGGTATGGGACCAATACGGACTATGATGGCTTCCTAGCTACCTTAGATTGGTCTGGTATAGAAGTGACAAATAAGCATTGTTTAATTTTAGGTGATGGGGCCTCGTCCAATACAGTGCATGTGGCATTAGAAAGATTAGGCGCCGCCTCTATTACCCATATCAGCCGTCATCACTTTCCTACATATGAACACATTGCACAATTTTATGAACGGGCACAGGTAATTATCAACTGTACTCCAGTTGGTATGTATCCTCATTGTCCTGACCAAAGCATCCGATTAGCCCCTTTCACTCACTTAGAAGGTGTTATCGATTTAGTGTACAATCCACATCGTACTGCCATTCTAATAGAAGCGGAATCCTTAAATATACCCCATGTGAATGGCTTTGTATTTCTATTAGCCCAAGCCATAGCAGCCAGCGCATTGTTTTTACATCGCACCTATGATGAAAGTATCCTTTCAGACCTATACAAACAATTTCGACAAGATCAAGAAAATATCATTTTAATTGGTATGCCTGGGTCTGGTAAAAGTACCATTGGAAAAGCCTTAGCTAACCTAACAGGACGACCACTAGTAGATATCGACAGCCGCATAACAGAGGAGATCGGTTCCATCAGTGATTACATTTTAACGCACGGGGAACCTGCATTCCGTATTATAGAATCTAAGATTATCGCCGATGTAGGCAAACAAACAGGCCTCATCATCTCCACTGGTGGCGGTGCCGTCACCATGCCAGAGAACTTTGCTCCCCTAAGACAAAATGGACGTATCTATGAAATTTATCGTCCTTTAGAAGAATTAGATACAACAGGGCGTGTTCTCTCCTCTGGTGGAATAGAACGATTGCAACAATTGTACACAGTACGGGCTCCCCTATATGCACGATTCCGTCAAGCACAAGTTCT
Source organism: Veillonella sp. CHU732 (assembly GCF_003992085.1). Classification (NCBI taxonomy): domain Bacteria; kingdom Bacillati; phylum Bacillota; class Negativicutes; order Veillonellales; family Veillonellaceae; genus Veillonella; species Veillonella sp. CHU732. Next base: position 81,807 of record NZ_RQVC01000008.1, on the reverse strand, counting down.
AAACACTGGTACTCCTGAAAGCGTGGCTCAACGCATCCTAACGGACTTACATAGCAATCTAGTATAACTTGCTATTAAGATATATACTGTATCAGTCTTTCTTTTCTTATATCTACTCATCACTATTGGTATTCAAAGTTGAATGTATCAGGTAGGTTTCTTATAGATACATGCTACTACAATATATATATAAACTATTGTCTACATCCTCTAGAAAAAAGATATAAAATCATGAGATTATATGAAAGAATGTAATCTATTTTTAAGCATACGCTAAGATATTAATATACGTAATCGGCTTTCAAAGGTGTTTCTTAGAAACACATGAAAGCCTTTTTACTGTCTAACCATAGTAATTCACTACCATTAATTGACATTCTATAGAAAATAGTTTACTATTATCAAATATAAAAGTTTATATTGTATTAAGGAGGTTTTACTATGACGGACTCGCAACAAGAGTTAAAGCGTGGTCTTAAAAATCGCCACGTTCAATTATTAGCCATCGGTGGTGCCATCGGTACCGGTTTATTCCTTGGCTCTGGGCGATCTATTAGTTTAGCGGGCCCCTCTATCCTCCTCACGTATCTAATTACAGGTATTATCTGTTTCTTCATGATGCGTGCTTTAGGAGAGTTATTGCTTTCCAACTTGAATCACCATTCCTTCATCGACTTTGTAGAAGAATATTTAGGTGATCGCGCGGCCTTCATTACAGGTTGGACTTACTGGTTCTGTTGGCTTTCACTAGCCATGGCGGACTTAACGGCAGTTGGATTGTATATGCAATATTGGATTCCCTGGATGCCTCAATGGATACCAGCCCTAGTCGTACTTGTCATCTTATTAGTCATGAACTTAACGGCGGTAAAACACTTTGGAGAAATGGAATTTTGGTTCGCTTTAATAAAAGTAATCGCCATCGTATCACTCATCATCATTGGTCTTATCATGATCCTCACAGGATTCACTACCAATGCAGGAGCGGCTGCCTTTGATAACCTATGGAATTACGGCGGTTGGTTCCCAAATGGAACGATGGGCTTTATCTTATCTTTTCAGATGGTAGTATTTGCTTTCACAGGCATTGAACTAGTAGGCCTCACAGCTGGGGAAACGGAAAATCCAAAAAAAGTGATTCCTATGGCCATTAATAATATTCCATTGCGGATTATTCTATTCTATATCGGATCCCTTGCGATCATTATGAGTATTTACCCATGGATTGCGGTGGACCCAAATTCTAGTCCCTTCGTGGCTGTGTTTAATGCAGTGGGCATCCTAGCTGCTGCAAGCATCGTAAACTTCGTTGTTCTAACATCCGCAGCATCTGCTACGAACTCTGGCATCTTCTCCACGAGCCGTATGATCTACGCATTATCCAAACGTGGACATGCACCGAGCCGAATGAAACGATTAACGAACCATGCCGTACCCTATCAAGCAACACTATTCTCCGCTGCGGCCTTACTATTTACCGTAGTCTTGAACTATGTTATGCCTGAAAGCGTATTTATCATGATTACGTCCATCTCCACATTCTGCTTCATCTATATTTGGGCCATCATCGTCGTATGCCATCTCAAATATCGCAAGCAACGACCAGAATTGGCGAAGCAATCTACTTTCAAAATGCCACTGTACCCATTTATGAACTACCTAATTCTAGTGTTCTTCCTATTCATCTTGGTCGTACTAGCATTACAAAGTGACACACGCATCGCCCTCATGTTTACACCATTCTGGTTCATCCTACTATGGGCCTTCTACTCCATGTTGGCACCTAGCGATGACGACGAAAGCGATACTAACTAACACACAAACATAAAAAAGATCACGATATACTCCAAATACTATGACTTATCATTTGTGAGGAGAATACCGTGATCTTTTTGATTGTACTATGCTTTGACAAATTCATTTATGTATATACTATAACAATATCATATGTCGTTCATAGCAACAGAGAGTTATACATAACAATTTTTGTAATTTCTATAAAAATATGGTATACTATATGTAATAAAAAGAAGGGCCACCAACGTGTCGAAGGCGTTAGGCTCATCTCAAAAGCAAATAAATAGATGCGCCTAACGTATTAAGGTCTAGGAAACCTTATGTCGTTAGGCGTTATCATTATTTATATAAAGCAATGATATTAACTACTAATGTTAAAATAGAAATAATTAAACTAATCTTTTCAAACTTTTTCATAGTACCACCTCCTCCCATAATTAGGAAGAGATGAGCCCAACTCACGTCGGTGACCCTTCTATACTTTCATTATAGCACAAAATATGCAAATCGTTATCTTTTGAAAAATATTTTTAGAAAATAGACGATCTATCCATAAGGAACGCAGCACTAGTGTAGAAGATCTTGCGGCGCCCTTATTGACTAAATCAAACAACACCAAAAACGAGCAACATGTTCCGGAGCAAACCTAACCACTGTATCAGTTTGTGGAGGAATATGTTGCTCGTTTCCTTTGCTATATAAACACGCGCCACAAGATTTCATAACAAAACAAGTGACGCCCCACCTGCGGATGAGTTCTTTCCGTGGGGCATCCAAATTAAACTAAACAAGAAACGGGCAACCTTTAATATAGATATGCTATTACGGATAGAGGTCTTGTGGCGTTTCTTTATTACCTAAATATAACAAACACAAGAAGAGCACGGTGTGCCCCGAACAAACATTATGAAATACCGTTTGTGAGGGGTATGTCGTGCTCTTCCCTTTATCATATTCACATAAGAACGCCACAAGGCACAAACCACAAGTAGTGCTTGCTCGTTTCCCTTAACGTTGATTCCGCCGAAAGAACTCATACACAGCCAAAGCCGCTTTTTTGTTCATTCCCTCCACGCTTTCCAATTCTTCCAACTCCGCCACTCGCATGGCATCTAAATTACCAAAGTGTTTATACAGCGCTTTTCTTCGTTTTGGTCCTATGCCCTCTACATGATCTAGAACGGATTCTAAGTTCCGCTTTCCACGCAATCTACGATGGTAGGTAATAGCAAAGCGATGAGCTTCGTCACGTATTTGTTGGAGCAATTGTAATTCTGGCGTATGATGTTCTAAAATAATACTTTCTGATTCCCCTTCTACGAATACTTCTTCGATTCGTTTTGCCAAAGATATGACAGGTACATCAGTAACTCCCATAGCACGGATGACTGGTAATGCTGCATTTAACTGACCTTTACCACCATCAATGATAATCAAATCTGGCATAGGCCAATCTTTTTCATTGCCGTAACGCCGTTCCATAATCTCCGCCATAGATGCAAAGTCGTCAGGCTTCCCTTGTACTGTTTTTAGCTTGAATCGACGATACTCTCGTTTCGCCGGCTTTCCACTTTCAAAGACGACCATGGATGCCACCGTTTCTGCCCCTTGCATATGAGAAATATCGTAACATTCCATACGCTCTGGCAATCTTGGCAAGCCGAGTACTTCTGCTAATTTTTTCACAGCCCCACCGGACTTATCTATTGTGTATTGCCACTGACGACGACGTTCTGCCAAGAAGTTCTGAGCATTTTCCTCCGCCATCTTGATAAGGTCTTTTTTATAGCCCCGTTGAGGTACAGATACGTCCACTTGTTGCCCTTTCATAGAGGAGAACCATTCACTAAACAGTTCACGGTCCACACTATCCATCGGCAATAGCAATTCTTTAGGTATGAACGTAGATCCTCCATAATACTGTTTAATGAACTCCGTCATCACTAAATCTGGACTATCCCCTTCATGTTGGACAAAGTAATTTTCTCGTCCCAATAAACGACCACTACGAATAAAAAACAATTGAATGCATGCCATAGGACCATCTATGGCCATACCTAGTACATCCATATCGCCTCGCTGTGTGACCATACGTTGCTTTTCTTGTACCTTTTGGATGCTCAAGAGGTCATCTCGATACTTAGCAGCGAGTTCAAACTCTAAGTCCTCCGAGGCTTGCTCCATCTTGGATGTAATCTCTTGGATGATCTGTACTTGTTTGCCTTCGAAGAGAGCTACAATATCATCGATATATCTTCGATAGGATTCTACCGTCACATAGTTCATGCAAGGTCCTTCACAATAATGCATATGATATTGCAAACAAGGTCGTTCTACTTTCATACTTTTACAAGTACGCAATGGATAATAGGAACGCAAAATACGCAGTACATGATGTACCGCTGTCACATCTGTGAAAGGTCCAAAATACTTCGCTCCGTCGCGTTCTAAGCGACGAGTCATAAAGAGTCGTGGAAAATCCTCTTGCACAGTGATCTTTACATAGGGATATGTCTTGTCATCACGAAGCATAATATTATATTTCGGATGATGCTCCTTAATTAAAGTTGCCTCTAGGATAAGAGCTTCCATTTCTGTTTTTGTTTGGATCGTTTCCACATCCCACGCACGACGCATCATGGCGGTTACTTTCACAGATCGATTCACATCTTGCTGCACATAAGACCGCACTCGATTGCGCAAGTTGATGGCCTTTCCCACATAGATGATGCGCTGGTACTTGTCACGCCATAAGTAAACTCCTGGTGTGGTTGGTAGATGACTGACCTTTTCCAGTATATACGCTTGCTGTTCCGAATCACCCATCATCATATCTTGTTGACGTGATGGCTGAAAGTCTACTTCTTCTGCTTGCAATTGTCTATCGATAGGATTCATGGTGTGTCCTCAGTGTGCAACGGATGTTGTTCCATATAGGTTCTAGTTTTGTCTAACACAGGACCTAAGAATTTACCCGTGTAGCTTTCAGGTAAAGCAGCAATCTCCTCAGGTGTTCCAGTACCCACAATGGTACCGCCACGGAAACCACCTTCTGGACCTAAATCGATAATATGGTCCGCCGTTTTGATCACATCTAAATTATGCTCGATTACCACCACAGTATCCCCACCATCGGTTAGCTTTTGCAATACTTCTAACAATTTACGAATATCTTCCACATGAAGGCCCGTAGTCGGCTCATCTAGGATATATAACGTTTTCCCTGTACTGCGCCGGGCCAGTTCAGTGGCTAGTTTCACACGTTGCGCTTCCCCACCAGATAAGGTAGTCGCCGCTTGACCTAAACGAATATAGCCTAAGCCTACCTCTTGTAAAGTTACCAATTTACGGTGAATTTTTGGGATTGCACTAAAGAAATCTACCGCTTCATCGACGACCATGTCCAATACATCGGCAATACTTTTACCTTTGTATTTCACTTCCATCGTCTCTCGATTGTATCGAGCCCCTTTACATACCTCGCACGGTACATACACATCTGGCAAGAAATGCATTTCAATTTTGATGATACCATCGCCACGACACGCTTCACAGCGACCGCCTTTGACGTTAAAGCTAAATCGTCCTGCTTTGTATCCCCGAATCTTCGCTTCATTGGTTTGACTATATAACTCACGGATGGCATCGAACACACCTGTATAGGTGGCTGGATTCGAACGTGGTGTTCGTCCGATCGGACTTTGATCAATATTGATGATTTTATCCACATACTCTAAGCCACGAATCTCCTTATGGGCTCCTACCTTATGATGACTTCTGTAGAGTGCATTGGCTACACCTTTATATAAAATTTCGTTGATTAATGTCGATTTACCGGATCCACTCACACCGGTCACAACAGTAAATAAACCGATAGGGAATTTCACATTCACTTGTTGTAGGTTGTTCTCTTTAGCTCCACGAATCTCTAAACAAGCTTTTGTTGGTTCTCTCCGTTCTTTTGGTAATGGAATATACTTTTGACCACTTAAATATTGACCAGTAATGGATTCTTTCACAGCCATTACCTCTGGTACTGTACCTTGTGCCACGATTTGACCACCATGTTCACCTGCCGCAGGTCCAATATCTACCAAATAGTCCGCTGCTAGCATCGTATCTTCATCGTGTTCTACCACTAACAAGGTGTTCCCTAAATCTCGCAAACCTTTCAGTGTTTCAATTAAGCGGTCATTATCTCGTTGATGCAAGCCAATGGATGGTTCATCTAAAATGTATAAGACCCCAACGAGGCCAGAACCAATTTGTGTGGCCAAACGAATCCGCTGTGCTTCCCCACCAGATAAGGTGCCGGCACTGCGGTTCATGGTCAAATAATCTAAGCCCACATTGTTCAGGAATCCCAAGCGAGCATTAATTTCTTTCAAAATTTGTGCCCCGATGAAATCCTCTCGTTCCGTCAACTGTAGATTACTAAAATAGTCCACCGCTTCACTAATGGTTAGCTGTGTCACTTCATCTATATTTTTATCCCCTACACGGATGGCAAGGGATTCCGGTTTCAAACGAGCGCCCTTACAAGCTGTACATGGTTTAATAGACATATAGGTTTCAAACTCTTCCCGCATGCTATCTGTAGTAGCCTCTGCATGACGGCGTTTAACCATTGGCAAAATACCTTCATATTCAGTGTGGAATGTTTTGACCTCTCCACGCATATTTTCGTAGTCAAAGGTCACTTTCTCAGTACTACCATACATGACTTCTTTTTGTAAGGCTGTAGGCAGTTCTGAAAAACTTGCCTCTAATGTATATCCATGCGCTTTCAACAAACCTTCTAATTGACGCATGAACCACGCATTAGGATTCGAACTCAATGGGGCTACTCCCCCATCTATAAAAGGCACCGTTGGATCTGGAATGACACGATCTTCATCTACCTCCATGGTACTGCCTAATCCCAAACAGGATGGGCAAGCCCCAAAGGGACTGTTGAAGGAAAACATACGAGGTTCAATTTCCGGCAAGGAAATATGACCATTAGGACAGGTAAAATGAACACTAAATTGGTGAGCTGGGCCATCTACCTCTTGAATAATGACAAAGCCTTCCCCATGATGAATAGCCGTTTCTAAGGAGTCCGTCAAACGACTTTCTAAGCCTTCCTTAATAACAAGACGATCTACCACAATTTCAATATTGTGTTTTTTATTTTTATCTAAGTTGATTTCGTCCTCAAAGGTATGAATCTCTCCATTGATGCGAACACGAGCAAATCCATTTTTACGAATTTGTTCCAACACTTTTTCATGGCGCCCTTTTTTGCCCCGTACCACTGGTGCCATCACCATGATTTTTGTACGTTCCGGCAATTTCATGACTAAGTCTGTTATTTGCTCAATCGTCTGTTGGGCAATCTCTTCTCCACAAGTAGGGCAATAGGCACGACCGATACGAGCAAATAATAATCGTAAATAGTCATAAATTTCTGTCACCGTTCCCACTGTAGAACGAGGATTGCGGCTTGTTGTCTTTTGGTCGATAGATATAGCCGGTGAAAGCCCCTCAATGTAATCTACATCAGGTTTATCCATTTGCCCCAAAAACTGGCGAGCATAGGCAGATAAGGACTCCACATATCTCCGTTGTCCTTCTGCATAAATCGTATCAAAGGCTAGGGATGATTTACCGGATCCACTTAATCCTGTTAATACAATAAATTGATTTCTTGGTAGAGCCACGTCAATATTCTTCAAATTATGTTGACGGGCTCCTTTTATAATTAATTGATCTTTCAAAATAACTCCTATTCTTCATTCATGTCTGACCAAATTTGGCGCAATCTGCCCAATTCATCACGCAACTCTGCAGCTCGTTCAAATTCTAATTGTTTTGCCGCTGCTTTCATGAGGCGAGTAGTCTCTTCAATGGCATTGAACACATCTTCTTTCGTTTCGTACTGCGGTTTCTGTGAAAGTGGTTGCCCTCTTTCTGCCACCACTTCTATCGGCGCTGTACTGTCATACACCACAGGACTATCCGCTTTAGACTTGCGACCTTTTTTAGGAGCAGCCACTTCACCTTCTACTTTGGTCAACTCAATTAAGTCTTTCACTTCCTTACGCACTGTTCGTGGTGTAATACCATGCTCTGTATTATAAGACTCTTGCAAGGCACGACGACGTTCGGTTTCATCCATGGCACGTTGCATAGATCCCGTGATGCGGTCCGCATACATGATAACTTTCCCTTTTTCATTACGAGCCGCACGGCCTATGGTCTGAATCAAGGACGTATCACTGCGCAAGAAACCTTCCTTATCGGCATCTAAGATAGCCACTAAAGACACTTCTGGCATATCTAAGCCTTCCCGCAATAAGTTAATCCCTACAAGGACGTCAAAAACACCAGCTCGCAAATCACGGATAATATCAGCCCGCTCAATGGTGGCAATGTCGGAATGTAAATAGCGTACGCGAATCCCCATTTCTTTTAGGTAATTTGTTAAATCCTCTGCCATTTTCTTCGTTAACGTCGTTACCAACACCCGTTCATCCGACTTCGCACGGTCTTTAATTTCTCCTAATAGATCATCCATCTGCCCCTTGATAGGTCGGATTTCGATAATAGGATCTAGCAAACCTGTTGGACGAATGATTTGTTCTGCTACATTCGTCTGTACTTCCATTTCATAGGGCCCTGGTGTAGCAGATACATAGACAATTTGGTTGATTCTCTCTACAAACTCTTCAAATTTTAACGGTCGATTATCCGCCGCTGATGGCAAGCGGAATCCGTAGTCGATCAAATTATGTTTCCGAGCTTGGTCACCATTATACATGGCACGAATTTGTGGCAAGGTCACATGGGATTCATCAATGATGATAAGGAAATCATCTGTAAAATAGTCGATAAGGGTCATTGGCGCTTCTCCTGGTTGACGGTTAGACAACAGACGGGAGTAGTTTTCAATCCCCGAGCAATAGCCCATTTCCTGCATCATTTCAATGTCATATCGTGTTCGTTGCTCCAATCGTTGCGCTTCTAAGAGACGGCCATTTTCATTAAAGTATGCCAAACGTTCAGCCAATTCTGTCTCGATGCGCCCAATGGCAAGGTCTAACTTTTCCTTTGTCGTTACATAGTGAGAAGCTGGATAGATAGCCACATGTTTACGCTCTACAATCACATCACCTGTAAGCACATCAATTTCCACTAAACGATCGATTTCATCGCCAAACATTTCTACACGAATGGCTCTTTCACTGGTACCAGCTGGGAAAATTTCCAACGTATCCCCTTGTACTCGGAAAGTACCTCGCACAAAATTCATATCATTACGAGTGTATTGAATAGATACCAATTTACGAAGTATATCATCACGGCTATATTCTTGACCTTGTCGCAAGGATACACAAAGCGTGCTATAGTCCTCTGGGTCCCCTAAGCCGTAAATGCAGCTGACGGATGCGACGATGATTACATCTTTCCGCTCAAATAAATTCATTGTCGCCGAGTGGCGCAACTTGTCGATTTCTTCATTGATGGACGCATCTTTTTCAATGTATGTATCTGTAGAGGCAATATACGCCTCTGGTTGGTAATAATCGTAATAGGATACGAAGTATTCCACTGCATTCTTAGGGAAAAAACTTTTAAACTCACTAGCCAATTGAGCTGCTAATGTTTTATTGTGTGCAATGATCAAAGTCGGCTTTTGTACGGCCTCAATGAGTTTCGCCATAGTATATGTTTTTCCCGTACCTGTAGCACCTAGTAATACCTGTGCCCATTCCCCTCCTTCGATGCCCTCTGCCAAGGACTGGATGGCCTTTGGTTGGTCACCCATCGGTGAATAAGGGGCCTCTACTTGAAAAGGAATCCCTTCCTCAGGAAAATGATGCAATCCGCTCATAGTCACTCCTTATATTCTCTATCTGTAAACAAGTAACATTCACTTGTATCTATATCTAGTAACTTCTATATTATACCATGAAAGTCCATTTTATTGTACTGTATGTTCGATACAAATACTATATATACCAACCACCTATGCTTATTAGAAAGCAGCCGTTTTGATTTTCTACTATCTCTTAGATTGTTTATATAATCATACGTATTCTTACTATAATTTTCTGAACTTTAACTAATACGAATATCGAGTATACAAAAAGAAAAGCTGAATCTAAGATCCAACTTTTCTCTCACTGTCTACTATATGATTGTAATAATATGTATATCCGTGCCCTATAGTACTTTTACTACAGACTAAGCGCTATTAGCATTAGTCCTATCAATAGGCGCCAGATATCTACCCTTTGCCACGAATACGGCGCAATTCTTCTTCTGTAATTGGCGTATCTCCTTGCAAGTTTTGTGTGGCTGTGTCATCACCTTCTAACATTTCAATGAAGATGGCAATCCCTTTGTCAGATAAATGATGAGTTTCATCACCATGATCATGTTCTAGAGAGTCCTTCATGTTCTCAGCAATACGATGGACAAAATTCCATTGCTCATCCGTATAACTTCCAATACGGTTAGCAATTTCTTTCCAATTGCTCAAGAGTAAGCGTGTAAGAGGACGATATAAATCACCGCCAACAAATTCCATAATATCTACAGCACATTCAATACTGTCCCCATCAATATCATAGCCATTCATTTCATTTTGGTCCACCACATAGTCATATAATTGTTTTCTAGTCATGGTCCACTATTCTCCCTTGTCAAAGAGGGCATTAGCAAATTCTTTTGCATTGAATGGACGCAAATCATCCATTTGCTCACCCACTCCAATCCAACGCACAGGAACACCCAACTCTTCTTTGATAGAGATAACTACACCACCTTTTGCAGTACCATCTAATTTGGTCACCACAATCCCTGTCACAGGTACTGCTTCACCGAATAGTTTTGCTTGGCTTACTGCATTTTGACCTGTTGTACCATCCAGTACTAATAAGGTTTGATGCGGTGCCCCTGGAATTTGTTTGTCTGCCACACGGCCGATTTTCTTCAATTCTTCCATAAGGTTGACTTTGGTATGCAAACGGCCTGCTGTATCTACGATGACTAAATCTGCTTCTTTAGCAACTGCTGAGGCACAGGCATCGAATACCACTGCTGCTGGATCCGCACCTTCCTTATGTTTTACAATCGATACACCTACACGGTCCGCCCAAATCGATAATTGTTCCGATGCAGCGGCACGGAATGTATCCCCTGCTGCAATGATGACTTTTTTGCCTTGCTCTGCATAATAATGAGCTAATTTAGCGATGGTTGTCGTTTTACCAACACCATTTACACCCACCACCAAGATCACTTCTGGTTTGTGGAGCTCCAACACTTCCTCTTGAGCTCCTAGCATTTCTGTAATGCGCTCTTCCATGAAAGGCATCACTTCGCTAGTATTGTTGATAATCCCTTCCGTAACACCACGGCGGATTTCTTTCATTAAATAGGCCGTTGTTTTAGGACCTAAATCACCTACTAGCATGGTAGCTTCTAAATCATCTAAGAAATCATCATCGATTTCAGCATAACCAATGACAATGGTTTCTACTTTTTTTACAAAATTATTTTTTGTCTTTTCTAAGCCCGCTTTCACACGGTCAAAAAAACTAAATGCCATAGTCACTATTCTCCTTCACTTCATCAAAGGCCACAGTTAACAAACGGGATACTCCTCGCTCAACCATAGTCACCCCTTGCAAGACATGGGCCGATTCCATAGTCCGTTTACGATGTGTTACAACAATAAATTGTGTGGCATCCCCTAAATTATGCAAATATTGGCTAAATCGTTCCACATTGGCATCATCTAAAGCAGCGTCTACTTCGTCAAGTACACAGAATGGAGCAGGTCGATAATCTAGCAGTGCAAAGAGCAAAGCTATAACCGTCAATGCTCGTTCCCCACCAGATAATAAGCTCAATTGTTGGCGCTTCTTTCCTGGCGGTTGGATATAAAAATCAATGCCACTTTCTAAAATTGATTCTGGGTTCGATGCCACGATTTGTGCAGTGCCGCCGCCAAACAGTTGAGCGAATACATGTTGGAATTTCTCACGAATATCACTTAAAACACCTTGCAACTGTTCAGACATAGCCCCATCAATTTCAGCGATAACACCTTCGAGTTGCTCTTTAGCTGTCACCAAATCTTCTTTTTGTGCATGATAGAATGCTAATTTTTCTTCCGCTTCTTCATATTCTGCAATAGCATTAGGATTGATTGCACCTAAGCTTTCAATTTGTCTTGCCAAATTCGTCTGTTGTTGTTTCCACTCATTTACGGAACCACCTAAGTGTATATTCTGTGCCTCTTGTTTAGTATACCCTAAAGCGCCTAATTGTTCCAATGCTTGTTCGCCTTGTAATTGATATTTTGTTAACCCTTCTTGTAAGTCTACTAGTTTTTTCTGCACAATTCGTTGCCGCTGCTCATGTTGATTTCGTTCTTCTTGCAATTGACTTAATTGCAACTCCCTGGTACGTACTTTTTCTTGTCCACCTTTACGAGCTTCTCCAATGGCTGCTATCCGTTTTTCTATCGCTTGTTTCTCTGCTTCTAATTCTAAAGCAGGTTCACCACCTAAGCGTATAACGTCCTCACCTAATTGGCTTAATCGTCTATCTAAGCTTGCAATATTCACTTCCTTATCTTTGATATGTTGTTCTAATTGAGCTAATTCTTTTTTGCTTTGTTCTAACAACAATCTAGATTGTTCCCATCGTAAGCGTACTCCTTGCAATTCTTCATTTTGTTCACGTTCTAGTTCTTGTAACGTTTGCTCTTGAGCAACTAAGGTTGCGACTTGCTCTTGATGTCCTTCTCGATTCTCTAACTGTGAAAGTTCATCTGCTAGCCTTTTGATATTCTCTCCTAAGGTAGTTTGCTTTTCTTGAACCTTTTGTAGCTCCTCATGATAGGTCTGCACCATTCCACTTAAGTTAACTTGTTCTCCTTGGGAGCGTTGTTGCTCTTGCTGTAAGCTACGTAATTGCAATTCTTCTTGTTCATAGGTTTGACGTAATCCCTTACCAGACTGTGTCAAAGCTTCCATTTCTTTGTCTAGTCCTTGTAAAGTCTGTTGCAATACCTGTACTGTATCACGTAATATATGAATATCTTGCTGCAATGTATCTTGCTCTTCTTTACGGGACAAGATAGACACTTTTTTCCGTTTCGTAGCACCACCTGTTAGCGCACCACCTGGTTGCAATTGCTCTCCTGTTAAAGTAACAATCCGCAGTTGTTGATGATATTCTTTTTGCAATGCTAATCCATGATCCAAGGTATCTACAATAAGAGTACGCCCTAATAGCTGATTAAATACGCCTGTATATTGTGTATCAAATTGAATGCAGTCTACACCTAGTCCCAATACATAAGGCGATTGTAAGGCTTTATGATCCAGACGTTTTCCTCGTACCATATCCATTGGTAAAAATGTAACACGGCCACCTTGTGTGCATTTTAAGTATTGTACTGCTTCCGAAGCAATCTTTGCAGTCTCTGTGATAACTTGATGAATAGCACCACCTAAAGCAGTTTCAATGGCCACTAAGAATTTTTCTTCCACAGTGAATACATCACCAATAGCTCCACGAATATGTGAAGACCAAGCTTCTTTCGCTTGTAATACATGTTTTGTGCCTTCCAAATAACCTTCATGCAACTCTTCCCAGCTATGTAGCAGTTCTAAGCGCCCTTCTTTAGCTTGCAGTGTTCTTTGTACTTCTACTAATTCCTGATTTTTTTGTCGACGTGTATCCTCTAGCTGTTGTAATGATTGACGTGCTGTCGTCAATGCTTGCTGTGCTTCACTAACAACCTGTTGTTGCGCCTCTAATTGTGCTTGTACTTCTTCTACAGATTGTTCTATATCTTGTAAAGTAGCCTTCAAACGTTGTGCATCATCTTTCTTTTGTGTTTCTAACTCTTCCGCTCTTGCTAATTGATGGCGAGCTTCTTCCAATTCACGAACCACACGAATATGATGCTCATGAGCATGTTGCTCCGCAACACGCATACCATCTAAATTGGCCTTCACTTGACTAAGAGAGTCTCTAGTGCTTTGCAAATTAGATTCCGCTTGTCTTACCTCTTGTCCAATGGATGTTAAGTTACTTTCTTGGTCTTTCAAAGATGTCAAGTCACAATCATATTGTTGTGCTTTAACTTTCAGTTCTTCCTTCCAAGTTCTTAACTGTTCTTCTCCATCTTGTAACTCTTCTACCATATTGGCTTCTTTTAAGCGAGCTACTTCAATTTGTCCAGTCAGTTCCCCTAATTTACCTTGTAAAGTGGCATATTCATCTTCCATACTTTGGTGGGTTTCACGAAATGATTGAAGCTCATTTTGTGTGGTCTTATAGGTCTCTTGAATTGTATCTAAGCTAGTTTCTAATTCTTCTTGCTCACGAAGGTAGGATAAGTTTTCATTTTCTTGGCGTGTAAATAAACGATCCGCCGTTTTATATTCATGAAAAGCAATAGCTCCATCATAGCTACGCTTATCCTGTGATAATGTATTGTACTCACGTGTTACATTAGCTTTCGCCTCTAATTCTACTAATTGATCTCCTAGCGTACTCATCACATCATCTAATCGTTCCATATTACGATCTGTACTATTGATACGCCGAATAGCATCTTCTTTATTCATTTTAAAGCGAGAGATACCTGCCACATCTTCAAATATTAAGCGACGTTCTTCTGGTTTACTATTCAAGATAGCATCGATACGATTCTGCCCGATGATGGCCATAGAATCTTTACCTAAGCCTGTATCAGCTAATAATAGATGAATATCTTTTAACCGGCAATTTCTCTTATTGATTTGGAATTCACTTTCACCATTGCGATACATACGGCGTGTGATAACAACTTCTGCTAATTCTTTGCCCAAAGTGCCATCACTGTTATCAAAAATTAAGTTTACCTCTGCCGTATTGTGAGGGCGACGAGCTTCTGTGCCAGAAAAAATAATATCTTCTGCTTTTTGTCCACGCAAATGGCGTACATTCGATTCCCCTAAAACCCAGCGAATCGCATCAGTAATATTACTTTTACCACTACCATTAGGTCCTACAATCCCAGTCATGCCTGGAGAAAAAGACACTACCGTTTTATCAGCAAAGGACTTGAATCCTTTCATTTCTAGTCGCAATAATTGCATGACTGCTTCCTTTCTATGTATACATAGGTATGTTTCAAATTTACACAATATAACATATTGTTCATACTATATCCTAACCTGACACCTATTTCCAACCTCTCATCACATACTCTCTCTACAGAATATTAGTTAATCCATTGTTGTATAACCATAACCCACTATTTAAAGAACCAAGCTATATAGTATATGATCTATCGTGACATGCAATACTCCAGTATTATTATTTTCCTGTTTTTCTTGCCAAGTCCATTCTATCTGCTTATATTCCTGTCCAAAGTACTCTATATTTCTGTTCTTCAATCCACGTATCTTTGATGTGAAAGGTCTTGGATATTCTACAATGACCTTATGAATCACACCAAATACTTCGAGGTGTTCTTCTATGGTCTGCTGGATAGCTTGAAGCCATTCATAATTGACTACCAATTCTCCAAAGGCAGGAGCATAGGGGCCTCCTACAATACCACGACCAGCATCAAAATCTTCTGTACTTTGTAATCCTACACGTATGATCTGTGTACCTTTGCCTTCTAAATAGGATTTTAAAAAAGAACTATAGGCTACCGCTTGTTCTATTGTTAATGGTACATAACTACCTTCACGGACACGATCAGCTAGTTCGGTATCTTCAATAACAATCACAGGATAAATGCGACATAAGTCAGCCTGTAATTGACCGGCTTTCACCGCTGTTTTTACTAAAGTAGTCCAGGTTTCGCCAGGTAAGCCTGGAAGCAATTGTATACCCAAGGTTATCCCTTGTTCACGTATCATCTTACACGCCTGTTCTACATCTTCTACCGTATGCCCTCGCTTAGCATCTACAAGCATATCCTCATCTAATGTTTGTACCCCTAATTCAATGGTTCTTACACCACTGGCATAGAGTTCTTTCAATCGATCTTCTCTGATGGCATCAGGTCGAGTAGACAAGCGGATTCCTTGAATTAATCCCTGTTGAAATGCTTCTGTAGCAGGTTCTAGCAGCTTATCTTGTACTTCTTGCGCTATCGCCGTAAAGCTGCCACCAAAGTATGCCACTTCCCATTGTCCTTTGTGACCTTGTTCAGATATTGCCTCACGAATGGACCTACGGATAGTATCCACCGATACCATGTCTTGTTGTCCAGAAATACGTGGCTGATTACAAAATACACAAATATAAGGGCAACCAATATGAGGAATAAAAAATGGAAGTAGTCTAGTTTTCTCTTTTTTTACTTTCCTCATAGGATCCCCCTTAACTATAGGTATTTCGTGTATGTAAACAATTCTTTATAAACTACATCATACAAATTGATATATGACAATCCTATCAGTACTTAATAGGTACTCATTTATTGTATCATGACAGTCAGTTTCATGGTATCACAACCATATAATCCATTTTACTCTTATCAAAGAAAAAGGGAGTGGTTCCCCACCCCTCAATCCTTACTATTGTATAAGCTTTTCATAAGCCTCTTTTGCAGCTGCTTGAGCTGCTACTTTTTTATTTCGTCCAGAACCTACCCCTGATGGAATTCCATCAACGACCACTTCCATAGTAAAAAATTTATTATGATCCGGTCCTTCCTCATTAATGACATGATACCATATCACAGATTCTCCTTTTTGTTGTACCAACTCTTGGAGCAATGTTTTAAAATCTTTTCCTACTTTTCCTGAAAGTGCCATTTGGAGATATCCATGCAAATGACTCAAAACAAACTGTTTTCCCACTTCGTAACCACACTCTAAATAGATAGCTCCTAAGACAGCCTCAAAAGTATCTGCTAAAATAGAGTTTCGCTCTGCTCCACCACAATGACGTTCCCCTCTACCTAGTCGTAAGTAGGTACCTAATTCCAACGTACGGCTACATGCAGCTAAAGAACCTTCACATACAGTACAAGCTTTTAAACGAGTTAGTTCACCCTCAGTCATTTCTGGATATGTAATAAATAAATATTCTCCTATAATAAGGTCTAACACAGCATCCCCTAAGAACTCTAAACGCTCATTATGATGTTCATGAGATAATTTATGTTCATTCGCATAGGAAGAATGTGTCAAGGCACGATTCAAAGTACCTATATTTTGTAATGGCAATTGTAAATTCGCAATAAGCTCGTGAAGTGATTCTTCACGAGCCTTGCTAGTTACTTTGCTACTTTTAGGCGCACTCACAATTATGCCTCGTAACGACGAACAACGATAGTACCGTTGTGTCCACCGAAACCAAAAGAATTGGAAAGAGCTACATCAACTTTCATGTCACGAGCTCCGTCAGATACATAATCTAAATCCAATTCTGGATCTGGATTATCAAGGTTAATTGTTGGATGCACTTTGCCAGTCTCAATAGCCATTGCCATAACAATTGCTTCAATAGCACCAGCAGCACCTAATAAGTGACCTGTCATAGATTTTGTGGAGTTTACTGCTAATTTACTAGCATGATCTCCAAATAATTGTTTGATTGCCAATGTTTCATTTACATCATTGATGGATGTAGATGTACCATGAGCATTAATATAATCAACTTCTTCAGGTTTGATACCTGCATCATTTAATGCTAATTCCATACATTTACGAGCTTGTGTGCCGCCTGGTGCAGGAGAAGAAATATGATATGCATCACCATTGGTACCATATCCCACTACTTCTGCGTAGATATGCGCACCACGTGCTTTTGCATGTTCTAATTCTTCCAATACGATCATACCAGAGCCTTCACCCATTACGAATCCATCGCGGTCAGCTGCAAACGGACGAGATGCTTTTGTAGGTTCATCATTACGTGTAGACATAGCTTTCATTGATGCGAAACCAGCTACTGCTGCTGGAGAAACTGCCGCTTCTGTACCACCTGCGAACATAACATCTGCTTGGCCATGTGCAATCATGCGGAATGCTTCACCAATTGCATTAGTACCAGAAGTACAAGCTGTAACAACAGTTTCTACTGGTCCTTTCAATCCTAATTGGATAGATACACGACCAGATACCATGTTAGCAATCATCATAGGTACTGCAAATGGACTTACACGACCTGGACCTTTTTCAAATAGAGTCACATATACATCGTGGATAGAATCAATACCGCCGATACCAGTACCAACTACAGTACCACAACGATCTGCTTCTTCTTTATCTAAATCTAAATCAGCATCTTTTTGTGCAAGCACTGCCGCTGCAATAGCAAATGCTGCAGAGCGGTCCATACGGCGCGCTTCTTTTTTATCAATTCCAAATTGTGTTGGATCAAAATCTTTAATTTCTCCTGCAATACGAGTTGCATAATCACTTGCATCAAATCGAGTAATTGGACCGATACCAGATTCGCCACGTAGCAATGCATTGTAAAAGTCATCTTTACCGATTCCCACTGGTGTCACAGCACCTAAACCAGTAATAACAACACGTCTTTCCATTATTCCACCTCTTTATAATCTCATTTAATCAATGGCTGCTGCCTCTGAAACTAGGCGAGCAAAAATCTCATGCACAGGTAATATGGAATCTACTTTTCGCATATTATTACCTGAGAACACTAATCCCGTTTCCACATCCCCTTGTTGAGCACGTGAAAGGGCTTTAATAATACAGAACTTGTGAGAACAATGCTTCAAGCATCGATGACACTCTGTAGGTGGCGGTACTGTACCGTCTAATACTGTTTCTGCAAACTTATTACGCAACGCTTGTCCTGGAAGTCCTACTGGACTTTGAATCAAGACAATATCTTCTGGAGCATCTGCACGAACGTACATTTTTTTCAATTCATCAGAGGCATTACACTCCACACTAGCAGCAAAACGGCTTCCCATTTGTACACCACTAGCACCAAGTTTAATCATCTCTACAATATCTGCTCCATCAAGAACCCCACCAGCACCAATGACTGGAATGTTTTTTACAGCTGCTACTACTTCTGGTACTAACTCACGAGAGGAGCGGTCTGTACCTAAGTGACCACCTGCTTCACAACCTTCCACAATGACTGCGGAGGCTCCTAATCCTTCAGAAATACGAGCTAATTTAGGCGTGGATACGATAGGTACGATAGGTGTACCAGATTCACGTCCTAAAGCAAACATATCTCTGGAAAATCCAGCGCCAGCTACAACAAGGTCAATGCCCTCTTCAATGGCCGTTTTTACAAGGCCTAAAAATTCTGTAGCGGCTACCATTGCATTTATACCGATAATGCCCGTAGGCGATAATTTTCTTGCTAATTGTATTTCGTATCGTAATTCATCAAAAGGCATGCCAGATGCTGCAATCAGGCCGATACCACCTTCATTTGCAACTGCTGCAGCCAACCGAGCTGTAGACAATCGGATTGCCATTCCACCTTGAATTACCGGTACTTTGGCTACCAATTTCCCTATTCGAAGTTCAGGGAGTTTCACTATTATTCCTCCTATGTGCACATCCACTGAGGGGGCTAAGCCCCCTTTCGTGGTGCATAAGTGCTAAGACTTATTTTGTAGAATCGATGTAATCAACTGTGTCTTTTACAGTTTTGATTTTTTCAGCAACATCATCAGGGATTTCAATATTGAATTCCTCTTCAAATGCCATGATCAATTCAACGATGTCAAGAGAGTCAGCGCCCAAATCATCGATGAAAGTGGAATCGATAGCCACTTCAGATTCGTCAACGCCCAATTGTTCAACAACAATAGCTTTTACTTTGTCAAATGTGCTCATTACATACACCTCCTTTCACATAGTCTATGTATAGGATCTTGCGTTTACATCACCATTCCGCCGTCTACATTGAGAACTTGGCCAGTAATATAACTTGCAAAGTCAGACGCTAAAAATGTTACTACACTAGCAATTTCTTCCGGTTGCCCCATACGACCAAACGGAACTGTAGCTGCAATACCTTCTTTAATTTTTTCAGGTAATACATCTGTCATTGCTGTTTCAATAAATCCTGGTGCTACTGCATTCACAGTAATACCACGAGCCGCTAATTCTTTGGCACAAGTTTTAGTAAAGCCAATTACCCCTGCTTTAGCAGCGGCATAATTGGCCTGACCCACATTACCTGTAACACCAGATACAGATGTCATGTTGATAATGCGACCAGCACGTTGTTTTACCATAAGCTTAGCAACTGCTTTTGTCACTAGGTATACACCTTTTAAGTTGATATTCAATACATCATCCCAGTCGGAATCTTTCATACGAATCAATAATCCGTCACGAGTGATGCCTGCATTGTTTACAAGAATGTCAATATGACCAAATGCAGCTACTGCTTCATCCACCATAGCCTGTACATCCTCAGCATTACCTACATCAGCTTTAATTTTAATTGCTTTACGGCCTAATGCTTCAATGGCATCTACAGTTTCTTGTGCTACTGCTTCATTACCAATAAAGTTTACTACTACATCTGCTCCAGCTTTTGCTAAATCGATAGCAGTGGCTTGCCCGATACCACGGGATGCACCAGTAACTAACGCTACTTTACCTGTTAAATTCATGTTATTCTCCTTGTAAGAATGCAATCGCTGCTGCTAAGGATGCTTCATCTTCAACATTGGCTAATTCCATTGCTTTATTAATTTTTTTAGTGAAACCTGTTAATACTTTGCCAGGTCCTACTTCTACAAATCTTGTAGCACCAAAGTCTACCATGGTAGCTACACAATCTTCCCAAAGTACTGGTGCTGCTGCTTGTTTAACTAAGGCTGCTTTAATAGTAGCACCATCTTTTAGAATTTCACCTGTAATATTCGCTACAACAGGAATTTGTGCATCTTTCACTTCGATTTTGTCTAATTCTTCTTGTAAGCGTTTCGCTGCTGGTTCCATCAAACGACTATGGAAAGGCGCACTAACTGGTAACATAACAGCACGCTTAGCACCAGCTTCTTTCATTTTTTCAGCTGCCACTTCTACGGCTTTTGTAGCACCAGCAATTACAATTTGTCCTGGGCAGTTAAAGTTAACTGCTTGTACAGATCCTACAGTATCATTCACTTCTCCGCAGATGCGAACTACTTCTTCACGTGGTAATGCTAAGATAGCCGCCATAGCGCCTTCGCCCAATGGCACCGCTTCTTGCATATATTCACCACGTTTATGCACTACGTAAACAGCATCTTTAAAATCAAGAACACCTGCTGCTACCAAGGCACTATATTCACCAAGGCTATGACCACCTACAATATCAGGTGTAAAGCCTTTTTCTTTTAAAATTTCATAGCATGCCACACTAGCTGTTAAAATTGCAGGTTGTGTGTTTGCTGTTTTTACTAATTCCGTATCTGGACCTTCAAAACATAATTGTGAAATGGAATATCCCAATGCTTCATCTGCTTGTGCAAAACGCTCTCTTACGATAGGATACGCTTCGTACAAATCTTTCAACATACCTACTTTTTGAGACCCTTGACCAGGGAATACAAATGCTGTTTTCATAAGGCTTCCTCCTGCTTATCGTATAACAGATTTTAAGTTCAACATTACTTCTTCTGCTTCACGAACAATATCTTGAATGATTGTAGCGCAAGGTTTAATATCAGTTAACATACCTGCGATTTGTCCAATCATAACGGAACCATTTTTAGTTTCCCCTTCAATCGCCGCTTTTCTAAGTGTACCAGCACCTAGGTTTTCAAGAGCTTCTTTTGGTGCTCCGCTGAACTCAAGGGATTGATATTTACGAGCTAATAAGTTCTCAATGATACGAACTGGGTGACCTGTTGTCAAGCCTGTCATCACTGTAGAACGATCTTTTGCTTTCAATACAGCTTCTTTATAATTCTCATGAGCAATACATTCTTCAGATACTACGAAACGAGAACCCATTTGAACGGCACTAGCGCCCAATGCTAAGGCTGCCGCCATACCGCGACCATCAGCAATACCACCAGCGGCGATAACAGGTACGTCCACAGCATCTACGATTTGAGGAATTAAACACATAGTTGTAATATCCCCTACGTGACCACCAGATTCAGTACCTTCTGCGATAACTGCATCAATGCCACCACGAAGTAGACGTTTTGCTAAGAGTACAGAGGCTACCACTGGAATTACTTTCGTACCGATTTCTTTGAAAGCTGGTACCCATGTGGATGGATTACCTGCCCCAGTTGTGATAACTGGTACGCGTTCTTCCAAAGCAACTTCCATAACTTCATTCACAAATGGAGACATCAACATGATGTTACAGCCATATGGTTTGCTTGTGCGCTCTTTCAATTTATGAATTTCTGCACGGAATACATCTGGAGGCATATGACCTGCCCCGATAATTCCCAAACCGCCTGCTTCAGATACAGCAGCTGCTAATTCAGCTGTACCTAACCAAGCCATACCACCTTGAAGAACGGGATACTCTATCCCTAATAAATCACAAATATCAGTCTTAATCATCTTGTCCTCCTTAGCACCATTTCATTACTAGACTTGCCCAAGTTAATCCTGCACCAAATCCAGCAACGGCAAGATTATCACCTTTTTGTAATTTTCCTGCACGCACTGCTTCATCTAAAGCAATCGCAATGGATGCTGCTGATGTGTTTCCATACTTAGGTAAATTAATAAATACTTTATCCTCTGTCAGATGCAAACGATCTGCTGCAGATTTGATAATACGAGTATTCGCTTGATGTGGAATAAAGAAATCTAATTCTTCCACTTTCATATTTGCCATTTCTAGAGCTTTCAATACAGTTTTGCCCATTGTTTTTACAGCAAATTTATATACTTCTTGTCCATTCATATGAATGAAAGTTAACCCCTCTTCACGACGTTCCGTAGTCGGTGGCAATGCGGTACCTCCAGATGGAATACATAGATGCATTCCGCCACTTCCGTCAGCCCCCATATCCATACCAAGCATACCATAGCCTTCTTCTACTGAAGATACTACAGCGGCTCCAGCACCATCGCCAAAAAGAACACATGTATTGCGATCTTCCCAGTTTACCACACGAGATAATACTTCAACGCCTACGACGAGGACATTTTTAAACAATCCCGCATTGATATAGGAACTAGCTGTAATCAAAGAGTATACATATCCTGAACAAGCTGCAGATAAATCAAAGGCTGCCGCTTTCGTAGCTCCTAGATTCGCTTGTACTAAACATGCCGTAGATGGAATTGCCATATCGCCTGTTAAGGTGGCAACAATAATACAATCGATATCTTCTGCTGTTAAGTTAGCAGCTTCTAAGGCTTTTTTTGCCGCTTCTGTAGCCATATCTGAAGCATTTACACCTTCTGGTGCAATTCTACGTTCTTTAATGCCTGTTCGTTCTTGAATCCAAGCATCGCTAGTATCTACCATTTTTTCTAAATCTGCATTTGTAAGAACTTTTTCTGGCACATAGCTACCGGTACCAATAATTCCGACTGGCTTATTCAGCATTGTCATATGTTAGGGTCCCTTCTTCTTCAATACTTGAGGAAATATGTTCAATCAATTTCCGTTCTACTAAATCTCCAGCAATTTTAATGGCTGTCATAATTTCCTTAGATTTAGAGCTACCATGGCAAATAATAAATACACCATTTACCCCTAATAGAGGTGCTCCACCATTTTCTGTGTGATCTAGTCGTTTTTTTATTTTCTTAAACACAGGAACAATCAATAAGGCTCCTAGTTTAGAGATAATGCTACTTTGTTTGATGCCTTCTTTTAGAATATCTTGTACCACTGATACAAGACCTTCTGCAAATTTTAGCACCACATTACCTACAAATCCATCACATACTACTACATCTACCGTTCCTTTTGGAATATCACGGCCTTCCACATTCCCTTTAAAAGGGATTGTTTTTAGTTTTTGTAGTAACGGATAGGTTTCTAAGACAACTTCATTTCCTTTAGTGGATTCTTCACCAATATTTAACAAGCCCACAGTTGGGTTAGGTTTACCAAGTAACAACTGCGCATAGTTATATCCCATGATAGCACCTTGCACTAGATGTTTTGGCTTACTATTCGCATTAGCACCAGAATCTAGCATAATTGTCACGCCATTCGCTGTTGGTAATGGTGTAGCAATACAAGGCCGCTCAATCCCCTTGATTCTTCCCAATCCTAGTAAAGCTGATGCCACGGCCGCCCCAGTACTACCTGGTGCAATCACCGCATCACAAACCTTTTCACGAACCAACCGTGTCGCCACCGCAATGGATGCATCTTTTTTCTTGCGTAACGCAATACTTGGATGCTCATGCATTTCTATGACTTCACTAGCATGATGAATGGAAATTCTTGGATTCTCCAGTTCACCTTCTGCTTCTAAAATTTCTTTTATTTTACTTTCATCACCGACAAGCACGATATCCATAGTATCATATTCGTGCACAGCGGCAATAGAGCCTAAGACTATTTCGAGGGGAGCAAAATCGCCACCCATAGCATCTACTGCAATCTTCATAGTTCACCTTTATTCTATCACAGATTCCATAATGAATTTAGCGCGAAACACTTCTTTTATGTTATCTTTGATTGTTACTTTTATAAAGAATTTTTCTCCTCGTTGTCGCACTAACTCTGCTTTCGCCGCCAAATTGACATCACTCTTAACAAGGCTTTTATACTTAATGTTTCCAACTCCAGCAATCATCGTAGGTACTCCTACAATGGCTCTCGCCAACGAGTTCGCTTGAGCATATAAATATTGTGCCTCTACGTAACCAGAGCGATCCAGCATATCTTTTGTAGTGCGAAGAACACTGATGCCGTATTGTCCTACTGCTAAATCAATGACATCTCCTACCACATCTGCCCGATCTATATGCTGTCGGTCATCAGAATGCTCCTGTGCCATTGCCTTAATCCGTTCACGTAATTCAGGAATGCCTAGAGCCAACCGATCCAATCGAATGGTAGGAACACTGACACCAAAATATGTGGCCAATTCCTCATCTGTCGTGAAGGGACTTATATTCAGTTTTTCGCGCAATAACTGTTGTCGTTCTTCCTTCTTTATACGACTCATATAACCACCTTTTATGACCAAGTAATAATACTTCCATACAATTATACTCTAAAATGATAATAGCATGCAAGCTTTTCTTTATTACTATGCAAAATATGCATAGCTATTTGAGAATGGTCAAGGATCCTTTATTAATGTTTACATAGATTGGCGCGCTTCCATCCGATGCATTAGGTCTATGGTCTACCACTTTAATATACCCTTTTAATACATTTACTACGATAGGATATACATCTTCTTGGTATATGATACCTGCCGTTTCTGGAGTATCCCCACCAACGATATTTTGAATGTGGCTTCCTGTGAAAGCATATCCTTTCCCTGTAGCTAGCAGCAATTCTCCATGACCCGTACGATGTCGTTTTGCTCCAATCCATTGGTTATGCCATGTGGCATTGTTTTTTAATACTAAGGTAATTCCTGATTGATGAGGATTATCTCCACTTTCAGCAAATTCATTTAAAGCCCCACCAGTCCAATTGGAGTCCTTTGTGCCAAGATTCATCGCGATATAGGAGCCATGACGACCTGGATTAGGGTTCAACCCATAATTTTTGTTAAGCACACCAAAATTGCCCGTCACTTGTACTGTCGGATACTGATTAACCTGCTCCACAGAAGAAATCGTTGTGCTTGTATAGGTATCAGCTAATCGGTTAGTACCAATGCCAATGCTACCTTCTTCTACAACGGCACCATACACATCTGCTTGTTGGAACGGCATCGTGTTTAGTTTCACCGGACCATCCAAAGTAATATAACTATCTTTATTAGCTTGCAAGCCATTACCAATAGCGTGAATCACTGTTGGTCCGTGCACCACAACTTTAGTATCAAACTTAGGATCATCAATGTGTTTGCGTCCAAATCCTGCATACATGCCACTCATGTAGTAATGGGCCATTTCATCAGGTTGATCATAAGGGGTAGAGTTTTGCATAGCCACTGTTAACCCTTTATGAATCGTCAATCGAGTACCGTCATGGACATATATCCCCGATACATTGTGATGTTTTTTTAGCGCTGCATCGTAGCCTACACCACTCACCTCTATATGTAAGCCTTCAGGATAGTCTAACACCTCATGATATTTACGTATTCCAACAGCCCGACCATTGGTCTGTACAGTAATCTTCTCTGGCTGTGTTACATTGGCTTCATACACCATATCAGCTGAGGCTCCATACACCATAGGCACTAAACTCAACCACCCTAGTATCGTTCCTATAGCAAGCTTCTGTTTATATTTCATATATACCCCCTTTGATACGCCCATCATCGATTATTATCTTCTTTAGTATACCATTGGTCGGTATAGTAATAAAATCTACGTCTATGAATATTAGTTATACCATAACTTGAGCGCCACTCCTATTGTATAGCCTCACTCCGAAAGCTCCCTATCCTTGCATATCACCTCTAACTATTTACATGCAAATTGCTTCCCCACCTAAAAAAAGAGATGACCCTATATAGAATCATCTCTTTCCTTATAGTATGTAATTATGCTTACATTAGATTTTAGAATTTAAACTTCATCCCCACAGAGTAGGTACGGCCGGGAGCTAGTTCTTTTGCATAGAATTGACGATCGAATAGGTTTTGTATACCTACTTGAACTGTAGCTTCTTTAGATACTTTATAATTCACATATGTATTTGTTATAAAGTAACTATCTTCTGCTCCATATTCACCCAAGGATCTATCTTTACCTTGACGTGTACTCACATATTGCATATCCCAAATCGCATTCCACTTGCCGCTGTTATATTCAAAACCACCATGGAATAGATGTTTCGGAATCTCAAAGTTTTGTTGTCTTTCATCTTTTACATCTGTATTAGCTAATGCTTGGTTATGAAGTTCTCCCATTTGCCATGTATAATTACCAAATACAGACCATTTCGATGACAACCTATGACGTAGTTCCAGTTCTACACCACGACGTGTTTCAGATCCTACATTAACATAGGTTTTATAATCATCTTTACCATCTTGCTTTTTATATGTCACATATTGAATTTTATCTTTAGTTTTTACATAAAAAGCTGATACATTTAGCTTTGTATTTTCATTCCAAGATTTTTTTAACCCCAATTCAAATGTATCAGAATGCTCTGGATCTAGATTTGGATTGGCTTTAATTTCATTTTTTGACGTTTTTCCATAGCGATACACTTGGTATAAGGTTGGTGGTGCAAAGGAATGACCATACGAAGCGTACACATTGGTTGTATCATTCATATACCGTTCTACCGATATCTTAGGACTGATTTCTGTGTAAGAACCTTCTTTATGATGTACAATATCATAGGTTTTTGTCTTCTGATTGTATTCCCCATGAGACCCATCATATTTTTTAAAATGATCGAAACGAAGTCCTGCATAGATAGCCCAGCTATCATTTGGACGATAGGTATCTTGTACAAAACCGGCAATATTTCGGCTAGCCCCACTGTTTGTTTCACTGATACCATTTGGATATACGTTTGTATCCACAGCCCCTTTATCGCGCCAATGGGAAAGCATGATTTTATTTTGGTCAAATCGTTCTTGTTTCCAGTTCAAACCACTTACAATTTCATGTTTTCCTTGGCTATTCCAAGCTTTTTGAACATCAAAATTATACGCTTTACCTGGATAAAAAGAGTGTGTCCCTGGACCTTCATAATCTCCTGAATTTGCTTTTGTTGGCATAGAGTATCCATCTTTCTTTTTATCTAATAGACTCAAAGAAATTTGCAGTTTATTTACATCATTTTTGTATTGCAAGCTATGGCTTTGATACTCACGCTCTGCATCATGCCCTAAGAATCCATCGCCTTTCACTTCTACGTACTTTGCATCATCGATTTTGATATTTCCAGTGAAAGTGGGCTTTCCATTCACTATTACTACACTTGTTGGATTATGATACGAGTATTTATGATTTGCATAGGTATACCTATAGGTTAAAGATTCTTTTTTACCTAAGTGCATCGTTATATATGCTGACAAATTTTTATTATGTAAAGATTTATCACCACGATTACCCAATACATAATTACCATTTTTTAATTGTTCTAATGGTACATCTGGCGCTACAGCTTTGACCTTATCTGTCACTTTTTTGCTACTTTCAGTGATAAAGAAGCCTGGGAAGCCTTTTGTACGGCGTTCCTCTGCAGACACACCAATCGTAATTCGATTAGAAACAGATGCATCAAAACCTAATGCATTATTCCATGTTCCATAGGTTCCCCCATTTATTTTGCCATGCCAACGAATCTCCTTACGGTCTGCTTTCGGAGCTACTTGCTTCGTTTTGATGCTGACAACGCCTGCTACACCTTTTCCACCATACAAGGAGGAACTAGCACCTCGAACTAACTCAATTCGCTCAATAGAATGAACAGGAATCACTTCCCAATCCACCTTATTATTGAATGAGTTATTCATAGGCACACCATCAACGAATACGGATATATTTTTAGAATCAAACCCACGAATTTGAAGTTCTCCTGCAGAAGCTGCACTTTTATAGACTCCCGGCAACAGTTGTAGCGCATCTGCTACTGTATCTGCTTTACGGTTTTCAATATCTTTTGCCGTCACTACCGATACAGAGCTAGGTGTTTTCGCAATATCTTGTATTGTTCTAGTCGCTGTTACTGTTACATCAGGTAATATAACTGTATCCTCTGCCACTTGTGTATCTGCCGCATATCCATGTTGCCCACTCATAGCTAATACTACCATGGATAACAACATAGCCCGAGTTGTCTTTCGTTTCACTTGTTTCATTCGTGCTTCCCTTCTTACTATAAAACAAACATTAAGTTTTCTATTAGTATAACATTCATTTTCAATATTGCAAATCATTTTGTGAAAATATCTTCATATATAACAAAAAAGCGGCCGAAGCCGCTTTTTGTAAGTACGTAAAATTATTTACGTAATCCTAATTTTTCTAAGATCGCACGGTAGCGTTCGATATCTTTACGACGAAGGTAGTCAAGCATGTTACGACGTTGACCAACTAATTTTAAAAGACCACGACGGGAATGATGATCTTTTTTGTGCTCTTTTAAATGCTCAGTTAAGTATACAATGCGGTTAGTTAAAATCGCGATTTGTACTTCTGGGGATCCAGTGTCACCTTCGTGAACAGCAAATTCTTTAATAATAGCTGCTTTAGCTTCTGTAGTTAACATGTTTCATGTCCTCCTAAAAATTACAATTCCATAGGCCAAAGTAATGGGCGGAGACTCAATTACCTCGCCTAGGTTAATACATCGGTATCTATAATACTATACTTTGTGGTAAAAGTAAAGTACTTAGCCCAGCATCATGCGGTCACTGAGGGTATTTTCGCTGGCTACTTCAAAGCGCTCTAATAAATCTTGTACGGTTAAACTAGCTTTTTCTTCTCCACGTACATCATAGATAACTTTACCATTATCCATCATAATCAAGCGATTGCCGAATCGTAAGGCATCACGCATATTATGGGTAATCATCAAGGTAGTCAAATGATGTTCTTTGACCAATTCATCTGTGAGCTGCAATACTTTTTCTGCCGTTTTAGGATCTAAGGCTGCTGTATGTTCATCTAGCAACAGCACTTCTGGCTTCAACATAGTGGCCATCAACAAAGTAATGGATTGTCGTTGACCACCACTTAATAATCCCATACTGGATGACAAGCGATGTTCTAAACCCAAATCTAAACGAGCCAATTGCTGTTTAAATAATTCTCTTTCATTTTCTTTAAAAGCCCAAGATAATCCCATTTGTTTGCCTCGGCGCAAGGCGAGAAGCATGTTCTCCTCAATTTGCATATTTCCTGCTGTGCCCAACATAGGATCTTGGAAGACACGACCAATGTATTTGGCCCGCTTGTATTCCGCCATATGAGTGACGTCTACATCATTAATATGTAATGTACCTTCATCGACAGGGAATACCCCAGCGATGGAGTTCAACAAGGTACTTTTACCGGCACCATTACCACCGATAACAGTCACGAAGTCACCATCTTCTAATCGTAAATCAATGCCACGAAGAGCAATTTTTTCATTCACCGTGCCTTTATGGAAGGCTTTCACAATTCCTTTTAATTCTAACATGTGTGCACCCTCCTCTTAACCACGACGAAATTTACCTTGCCACGTTGGTAAAGATAAGGCAAGAGCTACTAATATAGCGGTAAATAATTTCAAATCATTTGGAGGCATACCTAGGTATAGTACAGTAGCAATAACAATACGGTAAATAATGGAACCGAATACAACGGCTACTAAGCTCAACACGAAGGAAGAATTACCGAATAGTTTGCGCACTACCGAAGAAGAAGCAAATAGTACTTCCCCGATGATAACAGATGCCAAACCAATAACGATAGTCCCTACACCCATACCGATATCTGCGAAGCCTTGGGATTGGGCAATTAAAGCACCCGACACAGCTACAAATCCATTAGACAATAATAAGCCAAGGACAATCATAGTGTCTGTGTTCACCCCTTGGGCACGAATCATTTGTGGATTTACCCCAGTAGCACGAATCGATGTACCTAGCTCAGTGCCGAAGAACCAGAATAAGAATAATCCCACTACCACCGTTACTACTACACCAATGATGGTCAATGCCACCGCATTGGAAATGCCCATGCTATGAATGGCGGAGTACACTGTATCCATGCGCAATAAGGAAATGTTTGCTTTCCCCATAATATGTAAGTTCACAGAATACAAGGCAATCATGGTTAAGATACCAGCTAGCAATGCAGGAATTTTTAATTTGGTATGTATCCAGCCCGTTACAGCTCCAGCAATCATACCACCAATACCTGCAACTATCACTGTGATCCAAGGGTTTACACCCATGGTAATCAATACTGCAGAAATAGCAGATCCCATAGGGAAACTACCTTCTACTGTTAAATCAGCTACGTCTAAAATTCTGAAAGTAATGAATACACCCAATGCCAACAATGCCCACAATAGGCCTTGTGCAATGGTACTAATAATTAAGTTTGTCATAGATCCTCCTACTTGGGGTTGCCCCCACTACTATACTACTGTTGTCGTAATGACTCTGGAATCTGGATGTGCAAGCGATCTGCTTCGTCTTGATTGAATACAAATTTAATAGGCTCTTGCATCTCGATTGGCATGCTATCCGGTGTACTTTCACCACGAAGCACACGGGCCGCCATATGTCCAGTTTGAACCCCTAATCTATAAAAGTCTACAGAATAGGCTGCTAGTCCGCCTGTTTTTAACCATGTCTCATCAGAGGGAAACACTGGTAAGTTGGCACTACTAAAAATGGTGACGATGTTCGCATAGGATGAAGCGATGATATTATCCGTTGGAAAGTACACTGCATCAATCCCCATAATAGCTAATTGATTCGCCGCTTGCGGTACGTCATTCACGTTGGATACGGTAATTTCCACTAATTCCATACCGTATTTCTGCGCTTCTTTTCGAAAACTCTCTGCTTGTAATTGTGAATTCACTTCACTAGATGAATAAATAGTACCGATTTTTTTCGCATTCGGCAATAATTGATGCACTAATTCCACTCGTTTTTCCATAGGCACCATATCTGTGGTACCCGATACATTACCACCTGGATGTTCATCACTATCCACTAGTCGTGCTGTGGTAAAACTCGTAACCGCCGTTCCTAACACCGGAATATCCTTCGTAGCATTTGCCATAGCCTGTACGGCTGGTGTGGCAATAGCCACTACTAAATCGGAATTACGTGCCACAAATCGTTGGGCAATGGTGTTTAGATTCGATTGGTCTCCTTGAGCATTTTGATGGTCAAGAATCACATTATCTACAAATCCCTCTTCCCGTAATCCATCTACAACACCTTTGTTGGCTGCATCTAGTGCGGGATGCTCCGCTAATTGCAAGATACCTACTCGGTACATCTTGCCTCCTCCTGGTGCTTCTAGTGAAGATTCATGCCATAGTAAGAATCCCACCAGACAGACCACCAACAGGGCCAGTCCTTTTTTCCACATAAAAATCTCCTTTCTACTATACTACATTGGTAGCCTCGCGCTACCGCCTACAGTCTTTCTATGGGAAAGATATAGAGATTATACCACATGTGAAAGTAATAGAAAATATATAATTTGTAATTTCTATAGAATCTAATATTTTTCTGTAACATATGGATAAAGGCTAGAAAACCTGATGCCCATTTCTATAGCAATAAACATCGAAATATACTTGTAAAGATAGACAAAACGACTAGATCCTTACAACCTAGTCGTTTATCTATATTACACTATTAATTTGTCTTGCAAGATACTCTACACCGCGATACTAAACATCTCTACTAGTGTATGTACAAGCATAACTATTATTTTCGTACTAGACCGATATGTACCATACCCACAACAAAACCGATAATGGACGGTAAAATCCAGCCCATACCGATGGAGGCAAATGGAAGCATTCCATAATATGGCAACGCCCATTGTACAAATCCAGATTGATTGATAAATGCTGGTGCTGTTGCCATAGCATCACCTAATGCCGCAAATAACGCAAAGGCTGTTGTCCACGCATACACAGCTTGTCTGCCTTTGAAAATAGGTGCTGCAAAGGATAACAAGATGATGGTAATAGACAATGGATACAAGAACATCAATACAGGGATGGCTAATTCGATGATTTTTGTTAAGCCTACGTTAGCAATTAAGAAACCCACTGCTGTTGTTAAGTATGCATAACCACGGTAACCCAATGTATTAGGGAACATTTCATCAAATGTTTCACCACAAGCACCGATTAAGCCTACACATGTTTTTAAACATGCCAACGTAACGATAATAGCCAACAAGATAGCCCCTACATTACCGAAGTAAAATGCATTCATTTGCGCCATAGTGATACCGCCATTTTTAGCAAGACCTAATGTGGTCACGCTAGTAGCACCACTATACGCCAAGAAACCGTAGATAACAGCCATAATGGAGCACGCTACGAAGCCGGCTTTCACAAGGCCCATAGCAATGTCCTTAGGTTCTGTGACCCCTACTCCTTGTAGAGCACGAATAACGATAATACCAAAGGCTAAAGATGCCAATACATCTAGCGTGTTATATCCTTCCGTAAAACCTTTGAAGAACGCATGAGTCGCATATTCCCCTTGTGGCGCTACTGATGTGTAATCTCCCATTGGCATAACCACTACAGTGATTAATAAAATACTTAGAAACACTAAGAATAATGGTGTTAACACTTTACCAATATAGGTCATCAACTTGCCAGGGTTTAGAGAGAACAAAATAGCAATGATAAAGAACACTGCAGAGAATACACCTAATGCAAGATCTGGATTGACACCACCAAGGAATGGTTCAAATCCGATGGTATAGGATACTGTACTTGTTCTCGGGATGGCAAATGCAGGGCCAATAGTAATGTATAACAACAAAGTAAAGATTTTACCATACATAGGGTGTACGCGGCTCACTAAATCTTGTAAGCCATTACTACGAGATACCCCCATAGCAACAATACCCAAGAATGGTAATCCGATTGCTGTTACTAAAAAACCTATAATAGCTGGCCATAAGGCTTGACCGGCTTCTTGTCCCAAGTGAACTGGGAAAATTAAGTTTCCTGCCCCAAAGAACATGCCGAATAGCATAGTTCCAATAAAGGCTACGGAACCCCAAGATAATGTTTGCTTCATGATTAGTCCCCCTACATAATGATTTTTAATACATCTAATACTTCGTCAGGCAACTCATCTTTTGTTCCTTTTAAGTTTTCAATGTAATCATAACGGAACTCAAATGCTTTATGAAGAATATGATGATACTCACGAACTGTAAAGTCTGGTTCAAAACCTTCCACTTTTACATATTCTAAGTTTTCATATTTATAGAATGGTTCAAAGTTAAGACTACCCTCAACCAAACCTTCTAACAAACCTAATGTTACCTCTTTTGGAATTTTCTTATCCAAGAAGAAGCCCGTATTCATAATGTAGCAATCTACACCAGATTGAGTGAATAATTTTTTGTAGCTTTCATAATCAGTACGTAAGGAATAGGTACGGAATGGATTTGCATAAGGTTCAATGACCAATGCATTAGGATCTACATTGTCGTCTAATTTTTCCGCTGTAGAGCGACGTGTTGCCAAAGTAGCACCCATAGTAGCTGCCAAAATTGGATCATCAATTTTTAAAATCGGTGGTAACGTTTTATCTTT
The DNA here is from genome assembly GCF_003992085.1 of Veillonella sp. CHU732. Lineage (NCBI taxonomy): Bacteria > Bacillati > Bacillota > Negativicutes > Veillonellales > Veillonellaceae > Veillonella > Veillonella sp. CHU732. Next base: position 47,658 of record NZ_RQVC01000008.1, on the reverse strand, counting down.
CATCAACCACACGATAGCATTCACTGGATCTTTCACAAAATTCACACGATTGTCTGTCCAGAATTGCGATTTAATAGCACGACCATTGTTATTGCGTACATCTTCTGCTAAGACAACTTTATTACCATCTTCATCTAAGGTTACACCCACATTTTGTAATGTCAATAGATATTTATTGGCAGGATGTTCCACCGGATAGTCTTGCATTTTATCAAAATATGTTGGTTCTAATGCAATAGAGGATAAATCTTCTGTATGAATAATATACGCATCATCATGTAACACAGAAATATCATAGCGTCCATCATGTTGTTCATGCGTTAATGTAGACTTGCCCGATCCGGATAACCCGAATACGCCGATGGTATAGGAAGAACCATCTTTCAAATTGTATCGTTTCATGCCACCATGGCACGCCACATAGCCGTAACGATTTGCCAAGGACCATCCTAATGTAAGAGTACCTTTTTTGTGTTCTCCAAAATAGCGCATCCCTAAAATCATAGCGCAGTTATGAGCAGGATCAAAAATAGCAAGTCCTCCAGGATATCCTTCTACCACATAATCTGGATCAGAATAGATAAAAATATCCCCTTCAGGAATTTCCTTACTCTCTCTGTAAAAGGCTTTTACTTCCTCATTGAAAAATTGGAAATTGATAGCCCAAGAATACAGGATAGATGCATGTTCTTTCGGAATCATCAAGTGCGCACGAGCTGTGAAAGCTTCATCCAAACCTACGATGGCTTGCGCAGAAATCCATTCTTTATGACGGCTATCATATACAGCTTCACGAGCAATATCACATAACTCTACTTCGTTAATCCCTTCATCACCGATGATGCGCCGCGCTTTTGCATAACGACCTGTAGTTTTACCATTATTGGTAACTAATACTTTTGCATCTTGTGGTAATCCTTGCTCTTCCGCACGGTAAATTGGCATATCTAATACAATGACACCAGGTTCCTTAGTTGCTAACTCATAAGCCTGTGCAATGGATTTAACAGGTGTTACATTATTTCCATAAAACGCTGTTTCTATCGTACTTCTTAATTTAGAAAAAAGCGGGTTTTCTTTAATTTCGGACTGTTTCCATTTTAATCTTGTTGCCATAATTTCCTCATTCGTTGTAACTTATTATACTTATGTATATTCCCTTATATTCTAACATTTAATTAAGTATTTCACAATATGAGACCACCATATGCACAGTATTAGCCTTAATAAACATAAGTTTCTGTGATATGAATCACAATATATTCTTACTATGCAGTAAGTAGATATACAAAAACGGATGTCACGAGGTATGCATCTCATAACATCCGTTACTTACCTATATACAACTACGCTTTAAGATTCATAACAGAATCGATGTCTAGTTCTTGCAAATAAGTTTTGAAAGCCTCTGCCAACTGTGGGTTTCGCAAGCCGTATTCTACGGTGGCTTTTAAATAGCCTAAGCGATCACCTATATCATAGCGTACCCCTTCATAGGAATAGGCTAAAATTTTTGATGAAAGTCTCGCAATGGCATCGGTCAACTGAATTTCATTACCCGCTCCTTGAGGAGTTTTTTCTAACTCGTCAAATATATCTGGTGTCAAAATATAACGACCTAATACGGCCAAGTTCGATGGAGCATATTCAAGTGGTGGTTTCTCCACTAGCCCAGCTACTTCGTACACATTCGGTTCAATTTCATATCCTGACACAATACCATAGGAGCTAACTTTTTCTGGCGCTACAAATTGAGTTCCTAAAATCGTCACCCCATCATGGGCATAATAACAATCAATCAACTGTTTCAAGCATGGCCTTTGCGGATTATACACCACATCATCCCCTAAGAGAACAGCAAATGGCTCATCTCCTATGAAAGACTTAGCACAATAAATAGCATCACCTAAGCCACGGGCTGTTTTCTGACGAATGTAATGAACTTTAATATTCGCCAAGTTTCTCACCATCTCCAGATGCTGTTGCTTGCCTTGTTGTTGCAATAATTGTTCCAACTCCACGCTAGTATCAAAATGATCTTCAATGGCACGCTTATTCCGTCCTGTAATAATTAGAATATCCTCAATACCGGAATCGATGGCTTCTTGCACAATGTATTGTATAGTTGGTGTATCCACGATAGGCAACATCTCTTTCGGTTGTGCCTTAGTGGCTGGTAAAAAGCGTGTTCCAAAACCTGCGGCTGGAATGACTGCTTTTCTAACTTTTTTCATGGCGTCCCCTTAGATTAAAAATCTTTCGCTACCAATGTATATTCCCATTTCTTTTGTTTTGTACGATATGTTAAGGATCCTTCAAAGGAATGCAAATCTCTATGCCATGTCAAATCTACATAGCGTAATTCATGGGTTTGCAAGTCTCGTTGCATTTGTACACTAAAACGATCTAATCGTGTAGCTTGGACACTTAAACCATAGTACAGATTATACTTCACATCGATTTGATCAAATGGATATGGAGAATCTGCTGAAACCGATACATTACTTTGACGATATCCAGCCCATGCATCCACTCGTGGACCTAATTTTGTAGTCGCTCCTACGCCCCAATATGGCATAGATCGTACGGATGAATCATATCCATAATAGTCACGTTGGTAACCCCCATAGAATTTTACCTCTGTGTTCGATCCAATACGAACTGGATCATGAGAGAGTTCTCCAAAATATTTAGTATGGCTACCTTTGATATGGCCTTCCACCCATCTACCATAGCTAGCCCCGCCACGAATTGTAAATGGCGTAGCACCTATATGATAGGCATGTGTGTCTATGGACAGTTCAGGTTTCTTTTCTACCCATACCTTTTTAGCATTTAGTGTAGCTGATTCACGACTGTATGCAATCTTTGCTTCACCCCATGGCAAGAACTGTACATACCCAAAAGATGGTTTAAATCCAATATTGGTGCCCCATGTATAATGCAAGAACAACTCTCCATGCTTAGATACAGGATAATCAATCTTACCAGTTAAGCTCAATCCGTCAGAGGAGTTGTATTTTGGTCTTGGTACAAAGGAAAATACACTCACTTGTCCTTGTTTATCTTGGCGCAAAGACACGGTATATTTTTTTACAGAAATAATTCGTTTATTTTTAATATAAAAGCTTGCATTATGAATGACTGCTTTATCGCCAGGGAATACTTCAATATAATCCCCTTCCACACGATAATCAGGTGCCCCTTTAAAAGCGATGGCATGTTTTGTCGTTAACCAACCTTTTTCAATGCGCCCTGTTTTACCATCAAAGTCGCCTACTTCAGCTTTCACCCAATAGGGATCTGCATAGCCAAATACGTCCTTTGTATGCGCTTCACCAGTAGTCGCATTGTAAGTAATATGAGAACCTGTTAAGTTTTTTGTGTCCCCTTTATCTTCTAAAAAGCGATAGTCCGATGCACTTTCATATTGTTGCGTCTTCGTATTGCCTTCTATTTTTTGCGACAGTAGCTGTTGATTGCCTCGTTCTACTTCTACAGAACCGTTGGCCCATACACGACCAGTTGTATCATTATAATACATTTTATCTGCATCAATACGAACAGGTACGGCTGGCTTCTGTGCCTCTTCTTTTCCTTTAGGAACTGCTGGCTTCACTTGCAGATTCGGTACATACTTTGTATCCGTAGATACAGTGGAACCCATAGGAGTTTGCACATACTGAACCGCAGCTACTTGAGGCTCCGGTTCAAATACTGGAGCTGTAGTATCTACTGTTTGTGCATGGCTTTGTGTACACGCCAATGCCGTCAAAATGGCAGCGGCTGTTACAGAATATCGTTTCATGTCCATCTCCTAGTCTTTCTCACGTTTTACAATGATGACAGGTTTTTCTGTTAAAGAATCATCTGGTACAACTTGTACAGGCTCTTCTTTTGCTTTTACAGCTGGCGCTTGTATAGCAACTGGCTCTGCTGCTTTCGGTGCTACCACAGCCTCTACAGGAGCTTTAGGAGCTACACCAGTATCCACACCATGTATTTCTATACCAGAAATTGTAACAGAAGATTCCGGTTGCACGTATACAAGCGTTCCTACTGGCAAATCAATGGATTTTCCTTTGACAAAGTAGCCCCCTACAAGTCCTACTGGTCCCAACAATACAGCTCCTGCTACAGAGGCGCCAGCAGCTTTTAATTCGCCTTTTGTTTTCGCTTTTGCTTCTTCCCCTTGGATAGCTGTAAAGATAGTTCCGTCGATACCTTGTAACTGGTCAAAGACAATGTTCAATTTAGCATTACGACCAAAGGAGCGAGCTTTTGTAATTTCTGTAATATGACCAGTTCCTACTGTTCCTTTAGGAATCAACAAAGTTTCTCCATCCATTACATCTTCAGCTACTTTGACATGTACCACATCATCTTTTACATTTTTTTGAGATGTCACAGGTTCTGTCAATTCTAGAGTAAATACTTGATCTGCTCCAATTGTACCCGTCTTAGTTTTCAAAGCTACTTGTGTGCCAAAGATAGATTGTTTTAGTTTTTGTACACGGCTTTGTAAGGATCCTTTTGCTTCTAATCCATTCACACTGCGTTCCATTTCCCCAATGCGCTCTACAAGAGATCCACTATGAACTTCATCAAAATACATCCATTCCAAAGCATTCACTTCTTGATGCAATGTTACCTTTGTACCTTGCCCTTCTACAGACTTGTACAAAGATTCCACTTGACCAGTAATACTGCCTTGTTGTTTAGCCCCCAAAATAGTATCTTGCAATTGATGCACTCGATCTGTTAAGGCCCCTACTTGCACTTTACCATATACAGTACTTTCTAAGGCTTCTGTTTTTTCTAAAACAGTATCTGGTGCAGCCCATACACTTGTTGTTAAAAGAGCGAATACGGCTCCCAATACAGCAGAACGTTTCATAGTATCTCCTCATCTCTACTAACACATAGATAGCACGGGCAAGCCCGTGCTAATCCATTAAATCTTCAAATCTATAATTGCCGATACACCGACCCCTTGAATGCGATTGGCACTCGTTGGATTTGTGCTATCAATCGGTACTAGTCCTTTTACGCGAGCTACGGAATTAAAACTAGCCTCTATTTGCGCTACTGCCTCAACACGTTCCACTTCACTGCTAGGTCCTGTTACCTGTGCCGCACCAATGTGTCCACCTTTTCCAAGACTCACAATAGGAACTACTTTTGTTGAATAGGTAGTACTCAAATTGTTTTGCTTTAATAAACTGTTCAAGAAGTTATTGATGGAGTCACCGTATTTATCTACTAGAAAGCCCACGCCTCCTACTTTCAATACGCCTCCTACTAGACTCCCTAAATTAAATGCCTGTGCTTGTTGAACTCCAACAACACCTACAGTGGCTACCGAGAATGCTACCATAGCAGCTACGATTTGTTTTTTCATCGTAATATCCTCCTTTTCCTTTCCATTGTATCAAAAAATACATTTTTATTCTATACAAAGTATACGGGATATATATGATTTTTTTATGAAATATTACAATTTTCTAACAAATTCGTGGTACTTGGTCTTCTCCCAGCATATCCAGGAGACGTATCCCCCCCACTGCCGTTTGCAATCCTACTTTGCCAGCATTACCATTCACCACATCACCGACGATTACCGCATCACGACCTTCTGTGAAAGTGCGCATCATCTGCACTACCTCATCTGCCACATCAGCGCGTACAATGGCAATCATCTTACCTTCATTGGCTAAATACAATGGGTCGTAACCTAAGACTTGGCATACAGCTTGTACTTCCGCACGGACAGGGATGGCAGACTCTTGCAATCGAATTCCTTTTTGTGCAGAGTTAGCAATTTCTTGGAGCGTCGTCGCTAAACCACCACGGGTAGGATCTCTAAAGAAAGCAATATCTTTACCAAAGGTTTCTAACAACTTATGAGCCATTTTATGTAAAGGCGCACAATCTGTTTGTATCGTATCAGGCAGATCTAATCCATACCGAGTCCCCATGACAGCAATGGCATGGTCACCCAAAGTACCTGAAATGATGACTTTCATACCACTTTCAATATAAGACGTACCTAACTGTGCATAGTCCGGTACGATACCTACGCCAGCAGTATTGATGTAGATGCCGTCAACGGAACCTTTTTCTACCACCTTCGTATCCCCTGTGACAATGGACACCCCTGAAAGTTGTGCCATATCTGACATGGTTTGTAGCACAGTTTCTAATGTAGAAATAGGCAATCCTTCTTCTAAGATAAGTCCACAAGACAAATACTGAGGCACTGCGCCCATCATGGCTAAATCATTTACCGTACCGCATACAGCTAACTTGCCAATGTTGCCACCTGGAAACATATGCGGTGTCACAACATAGGAATCTGTACTCATAGCCATACGTCCCGTTGTGACTGGAAATACAGCGCCATCATGTAATTCATTTAATATTGGATTCGAAAAATATTTCACAATATATTGGTCCACCAATTCATGGCTAAATTTACCGCCATTACCGTGGACTAAGCGAATACGTTCCATTTATTCCTCCCAGGTCATTCCACCACTGGAAAAACCATATTTATACCAAGCTGAACAACTGCCTTCTACCGATACCATACAAGCTCCTACTGGATGCTCTGGCGTACAAAGTTTACCAAATAAAGGACATGCATCAGGATGAATCATCCCCTGAATGACAGAGCCACATTGGCAGCCTTTCGGTCCATCACTAGTTGTAAATGTTTCTAAAGGTAGTTGTACCAACGCATCATAGGCAGACCATTCTCCGCGCAACTTTAAACCCGATGCTGGCAGTACACCGATACCACGCCAACCATCATCAGACGGCTCGTACAAGGTATCCATTAATTGTTGTGCTACGGAATTTCCCGTTTTTGCCACCACGGACCGGTACGTATTTCCTACATAAAATTTCTTTTCTTTACGTTGTTCTAAGAGATTGACAATGGCTGCTAAAATTTCCATACCATCAAAGCCAGCAATACAACTTGGCATATGATATTCATCGGCCAAAAATTGATACGGCTGTTCTCCAATGATAACGCTTACATGACCTGGCAATAGGAATCCATCAATTTGATGGTCTGGATTACTTAATAGAGCTCGTAATGCAGGAGGCACCAATTTATGAGAAATCAAGAAAAATACATTCTTTACTCCCTTTGTATGCACCGCCTGAATAGTAGCTGCAATAACGGCAATAGTCGTTTCAAAGCCGATACCCAAGAAAATAATCTTTTTATCTGGATATTGTTCACTCAATCCAAGTACTTCCATAGGGCTATAAATAATTTCAATATGAGCTCCATTTTCTTTCGACTGCCATAAATTACCTGTTGTACCAGGAATCTTCAGCATATCTCCAAAGGTAGCGATGACTACATCCTCTCGAGCCGCATACGCCAAGGCTTGATCCATATATTGTTGGTCTGTCACACACACAGGACATCCAGGACCACTGATCAATTCTATGCCTTTCGGCAACATTTGACGGATGCCTTCTCGAAAGATAGCCACTGTATGGGTGCCACAGACTTCCATGAATCGTACAGTTTCCTCTGGATTATGTAATTCGTGAATGCGCTCTAGTAAACTAGCTGCGACTTTCGATTTTTCTGTTAAAGTAATCTTGTTCAAGTTCTTCTAATTCGCGGAATGCCTCAAGGGTCAAACGCGCTTCCTCCTCATCTACAATTTGTACGGCACAGCCCGCATGGACTAATAACCAATCTCCAATTTTTGCTTCTGGCACCAATAACAGACTGCACTCTCGTTGCACCCCTGTTAATTCCACGGTACCAATTGTTTCATTAATATGCACCAATTGTGCTGGTACTGCTAAACACATAGTATCTCCTATCTATTCATATAACTTCCTAACCATAGTTGTCCCAAGGCGATACCGCCATCATTCATCGGGCTTTGGGTAGGCACGTGGACTGTGTATTCCTGTAATTCTTGCATCACTCCTTCTAGGAGAATACGATTTTGGAATACTCCTCCACACAAGACAATATGCGAAATATGTCGTTCCTCACAACATTGTTTCGCCATCTGTCCTATATAATATATCAAAGTTCTGTGAAAGTTCGCTGAGATTTTTGCTACACTTTCACCATCTTTTAATTGTTCTATCACAGATTGTACTAAACTCATTGTATCTAATACGCTTCCGTCCAGCTTCATGTCTAGGATAGTGCCCTTCTCTGAAAGCGCCAGTTGCTCTAACTCGATAGCAAGTTGCGCATCATAGAGATGCTCATGACCTAAACCTAGCAAGGATGCTACTGTATCAAATAAACGACCACCGCTAGAAGACTGTACCATCTGCATATGGGGCATCATTTTCTCTAACAATTGCCACCCTTTAGGCAGTGATTCTTTCCACTGTTCTATCACGGTAGGCACTCCTGTTGGATAGAGCTGATTCACATACCACAAGGCTTGGCGCCACGGCTCTCGTACAGCTACTTCGCCACCTGGCAAAGGGGCATAGCTCAAATGTGCCATTCGTTCCATATGTTCTTTGTGGCAATATAAAAATTCACCGCCCCATAGAGTACCATCTGTGCCATATCCTGTCCCATCAAAGCAAATCCCTAACACTGGCTCCTGAGTATTATACTCTGCCAGTACCGCTGCCACATGGGCATGATGATGCTGCACTTCTATGACAGGTAATTGATGCTTTTCTGCATAGATTCTACCACACTGTGAGGTGTAGTAGCCCGGATGGGCATCCACGATGACCTGTGTAGGCTGTAATTGAAATAACTCTTCATAGCGCTTCGTTGTGGACCACAACAAATCCTGTACTCGCTGATGCTCCATATCTCCCATGTAGGGGCTAAGGATAGCATGAGTCCCACGATTCATACCGAAAGAGGCTTTCATGTCAGCACCCATAGCTAACATGGTAGGACTCTTTTCTAATGGTACTACAGGAATAGACAAAGGGACGTACCCTCGGCTACGGCGAATCATGATTGATTTATCATGTACCACTTGTACCACAGAATCATCTACAGGAGAGATAATCTCTCGATTGTGAGTCAATATATAATCTGCTATTCCTTGTAATTCTTCCAATGCCTGGGCATCATTATATAATACAGGGTCACCACTTCGGTTCGCACTAGTCATGACCCATAGCGCATTAGATGGTACTAAACTGTAGTGATACGGAGCATAGGGCAACAAAATGCCTAAGGTTTCCATACCGGGGGCTACACTGGGAGCCACCGGCGTTATCTGTGATGCCACCTTCATAGCAACCTTAGTAAATGTATTACGACATTCTTGATTAGAAATATATTTTTTCTGATTTATATCAGTCATCTCTTTAAGAACCGTATCACACTCAGAAGTCGCACATGTTTCTGTATGCATGACGTCATTAACAGTAAAGGTCAAACTTACTTTACGTAACAAAACAATCGGCCTTGCTGGGCTCAACAATAGTTCTTCTTCCTTTTCAGATATGTGTACATACTGTTTTGCCGTTTCCAAAGACCCTGCCATAACTGCTAAGGGTTTTCTAGGCCGTCCTTTGCGCTGACGCAAGGTTTGTACTGCGTTTTCTTGTAACGCATCACAGACCAAATGATATCCACCAACGCCTTTTAATGCCACAATGGCACCTTGTTGTATGTACTCTTTGGCTTGCTCTATGGCATCCTGTCCATTAGCAAGCACCGTACCATCTGTACCTTTCAATGTAAACATGGGACCACAGTGCTCGCAAGCATTGGGCTCCGCATGGTATCGTCGACCTTCTAGATGTTCGTATTCCTTCTGACAGTCTTCGCACATAGGGAATACTTTCATAGACGTTGTGTCACGGTCATAGGGTGTACTTTCAATAATCGTGTACCGAGGACCGCAATTTGTACAATTTGTAAACCCATAGTGAAAGCGTCGGTTCTCAGGGTCTTGTATATCTTGTAAGCACTCCTCGCAAGGAGCCATATCAGCGCCAATAAAGGCATTCCCTTTCATACCTTGCGAAAGGATGATGGTAAAATCATCCAAATCCTGTAACTCTGTCGGTTCCATTTGTAAGGTATCAATGCGTCCATGCATAGGCAAGTCAGATTGCAATCGCTCTATAAACAGTCGACAATCTGCATCTACACCTTGTATGTGTATTTCCACACCGCTCGTGTCATTTCTCACTGTGCCCACGATTTCTAATTCGTGAGCTAGTTTAGACACAAAGGGGCGGAATCCTATGCCCTGTACAATGCCTGTTACATGTATGGTGTATGCTTTCATAGAACCCGCCTCCCTTCTGTTATATAATTTTAGTGATTTTCTTGTCGGATCCCTGCTGCATCGAGTTCAGCTTGGATCATAATAGCACATTCAATACGTTTTTTCTGTAATTTACATCCCATTTCGTATGGTGTGCTAAGGTCTCCACCTAATGTTTCATTATTCGCATGGCAACCGCCAGAGCAGAAGAATTTTGCCCAGCAATTAGCACATGTTTCTTTCGTAAATACGTGAGTGTTTCTGAACTGCGTTGGTATATCATAATTTTTCAAACCATCGAAAACAGTACCAATCACATATCCATCTTTACCTACATATTGGTGACATGGATAAATATCTCCATTTGGTACGACAGCCATATACTCATGACCAGCACCACAACCACGCAAACGTTTTGCCATACATGGGCCACGGTATAAATCCATACGGAAGTGGAAGAAATTAAATTTCTCGCCCCAACCAGCCAATTGACGTTCTAAATATAGGTCTGCCAATTTTTCATATTCTTTTTCGATGATTGGCATATCCTCAGGACGTAACACATAAGCCCCATCTTCGCCAACCACTGGTTCCATAGACAAATGCTCAAACCCTAAATCTGACATAGCTTCTACATCTTTGCAGAAGTCTAAGTTATTATGCGTATAAGTGCCACGCACATAGTATTCACGGCCATCACGTTGTTTAACAGCATTGACTAAGTTTTTTGCCACTGTTTCGTATGTATCTCTGCCACCGGAACTTGGACGCATACTATTATGAACATCTTCACGACCATCTAAGGATAATACTAAGCTCATATCATGTTCATTCACATAGTCGATTTTATCCTGTGTCAACAACATGCCGTTGGTGGTCAATGTTAATTTAAAGATTTTACCATGTTTTTCTTGAATGGATTCAATGTATTCTACGGTTTGTTTCACAACATCCCAATTCAACAACGGTTCACCACCAAAGAAGTCGATTTCACAATGTTGACGTGGACCGCTCATGGAAATCAAGAAATCTACAGCACGTTTCGCCACATCAAAGCTCATTAATTCACGTTTCACTCCGCCGTAGTCACCTTGGCTGGCAAAACAATATTTACAAGCTAAGTTGCAATCATGAGCAATGTTTAAACAAAGAGCTTTTACAATTGGTTTTTCATCTACCACTAGTTTGAACTCTGCAGACATAGGAGCAAAGAGCATTTCCTCTTTGATGAGTTCATCTAACTCATCCATAATTTCATCTAATTCCGCTGCATCTTCCGTCGCATCTAATGCACTATGTACAGCCTCACGGTTGGTACCGTTATAGATATCTAATACACGATCGATAAGCTCATCGATAACATGGATAATACCACTATTTACATCTAGTAGAAAGAACTTATCTTTCATTTTAAATTTATGAATCATCGGTTGTAATTCTAACATTCATACCTCCATTAACTTACTAAAGTCTAACTTGTATTATATCACTTTATGGTCATAACGTATAGAAAGCTATCAATATAGGGTATACTTTTTCTAAAATTATAGTATGCAAAAAATTGTACTTTTAAAGTAGAATATGTTATAATTTAGACAAGCTAAAGATATAAAGGGTTAGCATACATAATCCCCCTAGATCTGGTACATCTAGGGGGATTTTTGTATGTTTTATAGATTCATACAAAATCTAGGATTGTTACAAGCAAAGCAACATATCAATCCATTTGCAAATGTAGTAGCTAGCTACACTTGCCATGACTGCCACTATAAAAGATTTTAAAGGGTTATACATACTGTCACCTCCTCCTGTTACGGATTTGGTTTTCTTGTAACACTTTTAGTATAATCCTAGAAGTAATATAAAGCAAATAAGCTGCCCACCGAATGGTGAACAGCTTATTGCTAATCCAATGGATTATTTTTGTTTGCACACTTGGTTGCCTACTGTACAGCTAGTTTTGCAAGCAGATTGGCAAGATGTTTGACATTCGCCGCAGCCGCCTGTTTTAGCAGTTTTTTGTAGGGATTCAGTGTTAATTGTACGAATACGTTTAGACATCTTCATTCCTCCTAAGCACAAACTTACTCTTATATATTATCATCTAATACCGATTCAAGCAAGCGCAAGGGACAGGAATTAGTGAGCTAACGCTTCTTTCAATGTTTTAAGGTTTTCTTCCATGATGTCAAGGTATGTCACATGTTTTTGTGTTTGTTCTTCTGTTAAACCTTCAGAGGGGTTCAATACATACACTTTTACACCAGTTTCAGCAGCAATGGCATTCGCCAATTTAGGGCTTACCAATTCTTCACTGAAGATAGCTTTTACATTATGTTCTTTGATGAAAGCCACGATATCTGCCATGCGTTCTGGTGTTGGTTCTGCATCTGGAGATACACCCATGATACCTAATTGTTCAAATCCGTATGCGTTTGCTAAGTAACCAAATGCCATATGGCTAACTACTAAATGTTTGTCGTGTTGTGTTTTACCAAATTCTTCATATTTAGCATGTAAAGCTTGTAATTTTTCTTTGTATGCTTTGCCGTTAGCTTCATAGTATTTTGCATTCGTAGGGTCTGCTTTGGAGAAAGCTTCTACAACGGCATCTACTTCTTTAGCAACATTCATTGGATCTAACCATACATGTGGATCAAACTCGCCATGTTCATGTTCGTGCTCATGTTTATCTTCTTTTTGAGCTTTATTATGGTCATCTTTGTCGTCTTTATGATCTTTGTCATCTTTATGATCTTTGTCATCTTTATGATCTTTGTCATGGTCATGATCATGTTCGTCTTCATCTTCATCTGGAGCTGGCAACAAAGTAACAGATTTAGACAATTCTACAGGTTGCGCTTTTTGTAGCACATCTTTTTCTAAAATCTTTTCTGTTGGTTCCAAACCTGCACCGCTATATAAGAACACTTTAGCAGTACCAATTTCTTTTAAATCTTTTGCAGTTGGATCCCAATCATGTGGTTCTGCTCCTGGAGGCACTAATAAAGTCACATCAACTTTGTCTCCCCCTACTTGTTTCGCTACATCATATACAGGGAACACGGTAGTAACAACTTTCATTTTTTCAGCTGGTGCTGCTTGTTTTGTATCACTACCACACCCAGCAATACCTACTGCAGTAGCCACCATAGTAGCTCCTAGTACAAAATAGGTTAATCGTTTTTTCCAATTCATGAGTATACTCCTCCTAACACATAAAAAACAAGAAGTGATTAGTTTTTGCTAATTCACTTCTTGATTATATCCGATTTAAAAAATCCGTGCTTGAATGCATGAGCAGTCTATACACTCAATTTCATTATCATTTAAACTTTTTAATAACAGCTAGTGCCACAGGTGTTACAACAGCTACCGCTAATAATGCTTCTGGAATACCATGAGACCATACAATACCCATCACCACATTAAATACAGCTTCTGGTGAAATGTGTGTTGCCTTAGCAAATTCTACACCATAAATTGTGTAAATACCAGTCATCACAAGGATTGTATTAGTAGCTGTTCCCAAGAATGCAGCTAAGCCGATACGAATGGCTTTCACCTTAATTGGTACATACATATACACCAACGCTGCCACTAAACCGATCAACATTCTTGGCAATACAGAAATAATAGGATTCATAAATGCAAAAGATAAAATATTAGGCGCCATGTAGGCTTGTACCATACTGTACGCACCGAACAAGAAACCTACAGACATGCCCACCTTTGGCCCTTCCACAACACCACCTAAGATAGTTGGAATGTGCAAGATAGTAGCACTAATTGGTGGAATTGGCACAAAGCCCCACCCTGTCATACCAAGTACAATCGTAATCCCTGCCAATAAACCAATAATTGTCAATTGACGTACCGTAAATTTTTGCGATGGCTGTGTTTGCAACGCTGTTTCTTTTTCCATGTTTTCCTCCGTTCTTATTCCCTTAGGATATAAGTCGAACCAATACTAAAAAATGGAACTCAGTTCTGTTCTTCTTGATACAGACTATACAGTCAGTTCCTCGTATAGAGTAGTACAAAATAGCGGTTCTGTCAATCATAAAATGTAACTTTTCTTACACGTGACAGTTATATAATGTATAGCAAAGTGTTCAATTATATTTGCCATATAAGCACGTAACAAGAAAAAGAACACTCTCTGATATATTTCACGAGAGTGTCCTTTCCACACATTACAGCCCTAACAATTTTCTACCTTCTTCCCAAGCAAAGATAGGTGTTAAGAATGTCATTAAATTTTCTTCTTCAAATGGATACGCACGCATACCGATGGATTCAGCTGCCTCTACATCAGATGGTTTGTCTCCTACTAAGAAACTGCCATCTACATCTACATTCCACTCTTCAATGGCCTTCGTTAGCATACCTGGATTCGGTTTGCGACAATCACAAGCTTTCTTGTAAGCCTCCACGGTTCCTTCTGGGTGATGTGGACAGTAATAGTAGGCTAATATATGTACCCCTTCTGCTTCCAAACGGCGAGACATTTCAGCATGTAACGCTTGCACATCTTCCTCGGTATAATAACCACGTGCTACACCACTTTGGTTTGTCACCACAATAATATCATACCCACGCGTTTGAGCTTCTTTCATAGCCTCAATAGCACCAGGAATAAATTCTAGTTGTGCAGGATTACTCAAGTATCCTACATCCACGTTAATAACCCCATCACGATCTAAAAATAATACATTTCTAGTTTCCATTATTTTACATACCCTTCATTATCACGTAATAACGCACAATACTCATGGACTGCTTGTTCTAATGGCGTAAACCCTTTGTCATAGCCAGCAGCTAGCAATTTAGTAGTATCTGCTTGCGTATAGCTTTGGTATTTACCTTTTAATACTTCAGGGAAATCGATATAACGAATCTCGCCTTTTCCAGCGAAGGAAATGACAGCTTTCATAAATTCGTTAAAAGTATGAGCGTGACCTGTACCACAGTTAAATACACCACTAATTTCAGGATGTTCCCAGAAATAGAAATTCACATTGACTACATCGTTGACATAGATAAAATCACGAGTTTGCTCACCATCACCATATCCATCGATGCCTTTAAACAAGGTAATTTCACCAGTTTCCATCAATTTATAATACATTTGGCGTACCAAGGATGCCATTTTATCTTTATGTGTTTCATTTGGTCCAAATACATTAAAATAGCGCAAGCCCACGCATTGAGATTGTAATTGTAAATGGTTTCTAAACTTTGCCACATAGCGGTCAAATAGCAATTTAGAATACGCATAAGGATTCAAAGCTTGTTCACAAGCTGGATCTTCACGGAATCCGTTAGTCCCATGTCCATAGGTGGATGCAGAAGAAGCATAAATGAAAGGAACTCGACGTTCTTGGCAATAATGAAAGAGATTTTTAGACCCTTCATAGTTATTTTTCATCATGTATCTGCCATCATAATTCATAGTATCCGCACAAGCACCTTCATGAAATACCACTTCAATAGGTCCACAATCGAAAGTATTTTGTTCTACGGCAATATCAAAATCCTCATAATCGATATAGTCTGCAAAATCCAACATTTCAATATTGCGGATTTTACGACCATCCGTCAAATCATCAACAATTAAAATGTCATTGCGTCCTTTATTATTCAACTGCTTTACAATATTGGAGCCGATAAACCCAGCACCGCCTGTAACAATAATCATAATTTTCCTTCCTTTACTAATCCTTGGATACGTTCAATGATTCCTGTTGTAGAATATCCATCCTGGAATGGCAAAATTTGTACTTCCTCTACAAATTCTTTACCAATGACCTCTTCTGGCTTGTAATCTCCACCTTTAACCAATATATTTGGTCTCAACTGTGAAAGTACCTCTGCTGGTGTATCTTCTTCAAATAAAACTACACCATCCACAAAGCCTAAAGAGCTCATTAACAAGGCTCTATCTAGTTCATGGTTGATAGGACGACTATCCCCCTTTAAACGGCGTACAGAACTATCAGAATTGAGGGCCACCACCAAATGATCACCTAGTGTTGCTGCCTCTTTTAAATAGGTCAAATGACCACGATGTAAAATATCAAAGCATCCATTCGTAAAGACAACCACTTCGCCCCGATCTTGCCATAATCGGATTTTTTTGGCTAATGCTTCTACAGAATAGACACTTTCTTTATCTTCTTTTTTAGCTTTCATAGAAGACAATAAATCTAATAATTCTTGACGGTGAATTGGATAGGTACCTACTTTGGATACTACTACACCGGCTGCTGCATTGGCAGCTACTAAAGCGGCTCGAATCGATAAGCCTGCAATTAATGTCGTGAGCATCATGGCCACTACCGTATCACCGGCACCACTCACATCGAATACATCTTGCTGTTTCGTTTCTGCATTGTGCCATACATTACCATCTTTACGGACTAAAGTAATCCCTTTAGCCGAGCGAGTAACAATGATGAAATCTAGTTCCATCGTATCCAAAATATGCTTCGCTGCTGTAACAACCGCTTCATCTGTGTTGGGCACTTCATAGCCTACAGCTTCACTAAGTTCCTTCACATTAGGAGTAATGCAAGTAGCACCGTTATATTTTGACCAATCAGAACCTTTCGGATCCACAATGGTCATAATGCCGGCTGCTCGAGTTTTACTGAATACTTGACTTAACAAGGATGGTTGGCAAATACCTTTACCATAGTCAGAAATCACAAGGCCTTGCAATCCTTTGTGCAACAACTCATCTAGCCAAGTAAGGATCGCTCTTTCACTAGCACTAGACAAGGGCTGATTCACTTCATAATCTAAGCGAATCATTTGCTGTTGTCCACCTAAAATACGAGTTTTCGTTGTGGTCGGAATAGAATCTTC
Organism: Veillonella sp. CHU732; assembly: GCF_003992085.1. NCBI lineage: Bacteria > Bacillati > Bacillota > Negativicutes > Veillonellales > Veillonellaceae > Veillonella > Veillonella sp. CHU732. The sequence continues at coordinate 30,541 of NZ_RQVC01000008.1, read as the reverse complement.
AGTAAAAACACCAGTACTTTGGATACCATTATCTGTTAATAATTGGCGTACTATCTTACCATGTGCATCATCGCCAATACGAGATGCCATATGCACTTGGCAATCTAATTGCGCTAAATTATTCGCCACATTAGCGGCACCGCCTAACACTTCCGTTTCACGTTGCACTAAATTCACAGGCACTGGAGATTCTGGAGAGATGCGGCTCACATCACCAAAAATGTAGCGGTCTAACATGCAGTCACCAATAACCCCTACTTGTAACTGTGGTAAATCACGAAGTAAAAAGGATTGTAATGTACGATTAGGCATAGTCTTCTTCCACCAATTCACATAAAATATGACCCGCCAAAATATGCATTTCTTGAATGCGAGCTGTCACTTTTGATGGCACTGCAAACGTTAAGTCACACAATTCTGCCATTTTTCCACCACCTTCACCAGTAAAGGCAAAGGTATGCATACCAATATTACGAGCAGATTCTACGGCTTTCACCACATTTTTACTATTCCCAGATGTGGAAATACCAATCAAAATATCTCCAGAACGGCCTAAGCCATCTACTTGTCGGGCAAATACTTCATCATACCCATAATCATTACCTACAGCTGTCAAAATAGACGTATCTGTGGTCAGAGCAATGGATGCTAAGGAACGACGTTCTTTTTGAAAGCGTCCCACTAATTCTGCTGCTAAATGCTGAGAATCTGCGGCGGAACCACCATTACCGCAAAATAAAATTTTATTGCCTGCTGCAAGCGCTGCTTTACAACGCTCCGCCATAGCTTCAATAACACCCATCACTTCATAGGTAGCACTCAATGTGTCTACATGATCTGAAAAACGGGCACTAACAATTGGATGTAACTCACTCATGTCTTGTATCCTTTCCATGATTGTCCAATAATTCGTGTAATTCTTGCAAGAAACTTTCTACATTATTAAATTGTCGATAGACGGAGGCAAATCGCACGTAGGCAACTTGGTCTACATCTTTCAACAAAGACAATACAATTTCACCAATTCGCTCCGTAGTCACTTCTTGCTCTACTTCCATGCGAATTTGTTTTTCCGTTTCATTCACAATCGATTCTAATTGATCTGTGGAAATGCCTCGTTTACTACAAGATCTCCACAAGCCATTCATCAATTTAGATCGATCAAATAATTCTTTTTTCTGATCTCGTTTTATCACCATAATTGGTAAATCTTCAATCACCTCATAGGTCGTAAACCGTTTGCCACAGTTCATACATTCCCGACGACGACGAATATTATTATCGTCCGTAGACCGTGAGTCTGTGACTTTGATTTCGTCATGATGACAATAAGGACATTTCATATTGTATCCTCCTATTGGTTGCGCAAGAAGGTCTTTCCTTGCTGTTGAATTTCTTCTATAAAAGTATCTAACATTTCATAGCGTTTGCGATACATATTTCGTTTATGTGTTTTCGCTGTTTCGTAGGTTTTCCGTTCCTCCGCTAAAGGAATCACAAAAAATCGAGAGTCTTGTTCCCATACGTGACCGCCTAATTCTTCCCAAAAATCATCAAATTTCACTAATTTATGACGATTAAAGCGAATTAAATGCGTATTCGTATAGAATCCTTCATCAGACACTGCATACAAGGTCTCAATACCTAAGCAAGTGGCTAATTGGCGTAATAAAAAGAACATAAAGTTTTTAGGACGATAGCCATGCATTTTTTTCGTTAACTTCTTCGCCTTATCTAAGCCCTCTTTATATCCCTGAATAGTACCAATCCAAACACATGATTGTCCCGATGAATCCACACCTAATCGGAAGTTGATATGATAAATTCCATCCCCTCCGTAGGTTAAGAGCAAACTCAATAAGCCTTCTTTCCGTTGACCTGGCATAAAACGTAAGGTTGCCTCTAAAGCTAATTCTTCGGAATGCCATAAACGAATGCCACTTTCAGAGGGGCTGTACAAGGCCCGAATCGCATCGTCTGTTACATATTTCGGCAAGGCATCAAAGTGCTGAATAATACATTCTAATCTCTCTTGAGCTGTGGACTCTTTGTAGAAGAAGACACGATTAATAATTTCCCAGATTCCTTCTTGGTCTTGTAACAAATTAGGATAGCTACGATAGTTTGCAAAATATGCTTCTAATTGTTTCAGCTGAGATTTATTTTTATAGGAACGGGCCGTAAATAAAAAAATACGTCGCTTTTCACGCCAGCTATGGTATCCATATATTCTTTTACCTAATTCCCATTGTTGTTTTGCATATATAAACACGGTACATCCTCCTTAGGATAGACTATATCAAACTATATTATACTCCATTTTAACAACGAAATTCAATGTATTATACCTAAATGTATGGACCGATCCCACCTGAGAATCGCAATTGTATAGCTATACATTCTGTTGCCTTAGGCAACCTGTATCACTTAGTGAAAGTATACTTCTCTAAATAAAAAACTAGAGAGCCCTAAGCAACATTGCTTACGACTCTCTAGTTAAAGGAATTTATTCCTTAGTATATGTTGTTATTTACTTCCTGTACTACCGATACCACCCGTACGAATACCACGAGCATCGTCATCATTAGTCAACAAGTATTTAGAGAAGATACCTTGCGCCACTCGTTCCCCTTTTTCCAAGGCAACAGGAGCGTCTGTAATATTGTACACAGCAATCATAATATGACCTTCGTTATCTTCATTGTTATAGTAGTCAGAGTCGATAATCCCTGTACTATTTGTAAGCATCAAGCCTCGTTTGATCGCCATGCTTGAGCGAACGTGGATCGCCAAATATTCATCATAATGCATAAACGCTTTCAGTCCTGTAGGAATTAATACTGTTTCTTTAGGACCTACTACAACAGCTTCTGCACATTCAATGTCATAGCCTGCACTTTCAGAAGTCTTACGCTTCGGCAAATTGATGCCTTGCCCTTCAAAGGCAGACACTACTTCAAATCCACGAATATCCATAGTGCACCTCGATTATTTCAATAGTTCCTTGCGAGACAAATTAATACGACCTTTGTCATCAATTTCGATTACTTTGACCATAATTTCATCGCCCACATTCACTACATCTTCCACTTTTTCTACACGTTCTCTTGCTAATTGAGAAATATGAACCAAACCTTCTTTACCTGGCAATACTTCAACAAAAGCGCCGAAGTTCATCAAGCGAGTGACTTTACCCATGTACACTTCGCCTGCTTCTACTTCTTTTGTCAAATTCGTAATGATTTGGATTGCTTTTTCAGCCGCTTCCGCTTCTACGGCAGCAATGGAGATAGTGCCATCATCTTCGATGTCAATTTTAGCACCAGTTTCTTCAATAATGCCACGGATAACTTTACCGCCTGTACCGATAACATCACGAATTTTATCTGGATCAATTTTCATCGTTACGATGCGAGGAGCCCATTTAGACATTTCTTCACGTGGCGCATGGATAGCTTCCATCATTTTACCCATGATGTGCATACGACCCTTGTGAGCTTGCGCTAAAGCTTCTTCTAAGATTTCACGAGATAAACCGGAAATTTTAATATCCATTTGGATAGCAGTCACACCTTTTGTAGTACCTGCTACTTTAAAGTCCATGTCGCCTAAGGCATCTTCCATACCTTGAATATCTGTTAAGATGGTGTAATGTTCATCTTGCGTTACAAGACCCATCGCAACACCAGCTACTGGCGCTTTAATAGGTACACCTGCATCCATCAAGGATAAAGTGGAACCGCATACGCTGGCCATGGAGCTAGATCCATTGGATTCTAATACTTCAGATACTAAACGCATCGCATATGGGAATTCCTCTTCTGTTGGAAGTACGGCTAATAATGCTCTTTCAGCTAAGGCACCATGACCGATTTCACGACGTCCAGGGCCACGAGAGGAACGAGTTTCCCCTACGGAGTAGGATGGGAAATTGTAATGGTGGATGTATCGTTTTTCTGTATCTAAACCAATGCCATCGATGGTTTGTTTTTCAGACAATGGCGCTAAGGTACAAATGTTTAACACTTGTGTTTGACCGCGTGTGAACAAGCCAGAACCATGCGTACGTGGCAATGCGCTAACGCGACAAGAAATAGGGCGAACTTCATCTAATTGACGGCCATCTGGACGGATTTTTTCTACCGTAATCATATGACGCACAATTTCTTTCACCATTTTTTCTAATGTTGCGTAGATATCGCCTGCTTGTTCTGGGAATTGTTCCGCAAAATGAGCCAATACTTCTTCGAATACAGCTTGTTGTTGCTCTTCACGCTGCACTTTATCCGCACAGCGTACAGCTGCATCTAATTTGTCATGTGCATAGGCACGAACTGCTTCTGCCACCACTGGGTCCACTTCTTTAATTGGGAATGTGCGTTTCGCATGTCCAATTTCAGCCACCATAGTTTCTTGGAAAGCTACAATGTTTTTGATTTCTTCGTGAGCCGTCATGATTACTTCTAAGATGATGTCTTCAGGAATTTCGTTGGCTTCCCCTTCTACCATCAAGATCGCATCTTTCGTACCGGCTACAACCATATTTAATGTAGTTGCTTCTAATTGTGCTTCAGTTGGGTTGACTACGATATTGCCATCTACAAGACCCATACGCACACCAGCAATTGGACCTGCCCAAGGAATATCGGAAATGGATAATGCCGCAGAAGCACCAATCAATGCACAGATTTCAGGTGCATGGTCATGATCAACAGATAATACAGTAGCTACTACATGTACTTCATTACGGCTACCTTTATCGAATAAAGGACGAATTGGACGGTCAATCAAACGGCTATTCAAAATAGCAGACTCTGGTGGACGCGCTTCACGTTTAATAAACCCACCTGGGAATCTACCAACAGCATACATTTTTTCTTCATAATCTACTGTTAATGGGAAAAAGTCAATATCTTTCGCCTCTTTAGATGCCGTTGCTGTAACCAATACAACCGTATCACCATATTGTACTAATGCAGAACCACTTGCTTGTTTTGCTAACTCGCCAGTTTCGATTGATAACGTGCGACCAGCAAGTTCCATTTGGAATCGATTCATTCCATGCCTCCTGTTTAATTCTTTATCCTTAAAAATCTTTATAGTTGTTATTATACACGAGAAGAGGGGGAAATACAATTTGGGAGTGATACTGAATCAGATACAATTGACATTCCTTAACACTACATATACTTTAAAAGTACAGATTGGGCTATAGATTCCAAAACTAACCTTATATTATCCTTTGGGATAAAAAAGAAGGCGCCCCTGATTGGAGCACTTTTTATTATTATACACATTGTCACCTGCTAATTGTTGATAAGTACAATTACTGTATCGAATATTAAATTTGTGTAAAGGAAATCTTTTATATAAGTAGCCCCACAGTTGACAAAGTGCCTTTACTAACAAGGAATCCTCTTTTAATGCTAGGTAATTACTTTTCAACAAAAACTTTGCACCGTCCCTTCTAAGGAAATATGTTTATTTGTCTACTTTTCTGTGTTATGATTGATATATTCCATAATGATTACCTCATAATATCTCATAATTTGACACTATAATCATAACCTAGAAATCACTATTGATTTTTTATTTTATTGTTCAATTCCATTATACAATTAGCCCATTTTTATATGGATATCTAAAGCTATAATTAATTTGAAAGGACATGAATAAATGGACTTATATCTTTTAGATAAAAAAAGCTTTTCATATTTAAAAGCATTCTATCTACAAAATTTGTCTCCACAACAATTACTCGATAATACTGGGCTCTCATTCTCTAATATAGAACTCGAATTAGATTACTTATTAAAGCTAAACTTTATTACCCGTGCTGATGGTTTTCATTGCGATCTTGAAGGCATTCATCCTAAAAACATTTATGAAATAACCCCTGCAGGAAGATCATACTATGAAGCCATATTAGAGCAACGAAAGCTTGATAAAAAATCTAGTTTGCGCGCTAATGTAGCACTAGTTGTTTCTATTATTTCAATTCTTGTTACATTGTTAAAATGATTCATCTTCTTATTAACACAAACAATATTAATATTGCTAAATACTGAATGTATAGTTAATATCAAATTGGGCGATGTATTCCAAAACTAACTTTTTAGGCTCTATAATAAATGTTGGAGCTACTCATATAAGAGTAGCCACCAACATTCTTTTTTTTTGCAATAAAATAGACATATACACACTCCAACCGTATCGTTAAAAGCAACCAAACCATTAAGAAAGGATGAGTCATATATGTCTAACATCAATTATACAGAAATTATCTTTAAAATTAAAGAGAAACATATTACATTTACGAAAGCAAATGAGGATGGTTCCATTCATGTCACTCTTGAGATGCCAATCGCTGAGCATGTATGTTCACATTGTGGAGCAAGTACTAAATAGTCTAAGGGTAAACATCCTAGAGATGTTAAGTTTGGTGCTACATAACATCACCTAGTGACTGCTACTTACAAAGACGTTACAAGTGCCAGGAATGTAATCATACTTTCATAGAAAAGAATCCTATGTTTGCCGCTATTTACGACTTAGTAAAACTAATATGGAGATTGCGTCATTTTGATCGTTTCAGAGTTCGTATACATCTATTAAGCAAAAAGAATAGCACTAGCTATTTAGATAGCTAGCACTAAAAACTCCTTATATGAGAAGCCCCCACATTTGACAAAGAGCCTTCTTTTACACTTTAGGTATAATTTTTAATTAAATCAACCATACGTTATACCTTCATTTTTCGTATAAAACCACTCAATCGTAAATCCATCGATTATATTAACTTCGAAAGGTTTACTTTTTCTATAACAAATATTGTTTTTTACTAAATAGGCCTCAACATAATGTCTCCCTACATAACTAGTTGTTTCTGTTCTTATCCTTTTCCCTTGTTCAATCTTAGAGTCATAAAAGTCTCCTCTTAGGCAATTTGCATTTTTTGCTTCAGTACCAGTATTCGTTATTTGCCAATATATATCAAAATCTTTTATATTGAGTGTGGGGGCAATCACTTCAAATCTAAGCTCTCCTTTTTTATTCAAAGCTTCACCACTTTTTATCTTTTTACCTCTAAACCCTGGCCAACTATAATATGTTTTTATCTCCACATCAGATTCATTGGCACTTAATAATTTCCACTTAGGTCTCTGATGATGGTTTAACGAGTCTAAGGATATCCCAATTTCATTAGTACTCTTACGCAGACTTCTCTGCATATAATACAAGCTCTCATTTAATGTCACTTCTTTATTATCAACACTAAAATCAGCTTTAAGTTGATCATACCATTTCAAAAATCCTTCAAAATACGTTTTCTCTTTATCCCATTTTAATGAGAGTTTTTCTTTTCTATTAACTGGATTATAAATACATGGTATTTCTTCTTCATATTCAATTCCATCCAAAAGAGTCTTAATTACATTCAATAATAATGATGTAAAATCATCACTAATAGTTGTGCACTTATAATACACCTTTGCAGCTAGGGTAGTAATTATAACCGAAGATGGTTTATGTTCCATATCATCTTCAAACATAACTTCTGCATGTCGCTTTAGCAACTGCACAATTCGTTGTAATTCAGTTTTTACTTTATAGTCTGGAATTTCTTCTACCTTTGCATCAATTTGCTTAGCATATGATTCTTTTAAAACTTTAAAATTACTTTGATTTTTAAACCAATCAGAATATCCTTTGGGATTGCTAATCTCCCAGTTATCTGTTATATCATCATAATTATCACGCCTTTTATCTGAAATTGCAATATTTCCATCATCACTATCATTCCATGGAACAGCTGGTAATATATCTATATGAAAATTTGATTCATCTACATAATGTAGTGTCCAGCACCTGTTACTCTCTTTTGGCAAACTTTGCATCCTATTCCTTATGCAATACTCTTCAACAACTTTCCCAATTTCGTCTTTTAGTTGCCTTTGAGTCTGGTCAATTCTTCTTTTTTCAGTCAAATTACAAACAATATCTATATCGTACGCCCCTTCTTCAGTAAGCGGTTTAATTGCTGTTCCTAATTTAATTGAACCTTGTAGGTAAATATCTGGGCCATATTCTGCTAAATCAGATTCTTTTATATAGTTTGCAATTGCTTTATACCGATTCGATACTTTTTCATAATAAGATTCAGAAACATCAATTTCATTAATCAGCTCTTCTATCTCCTTTGAGATTTTAAAATTTTCCACTTTCTCTTCTCCTTTTTTTCTTAAATAATATACCTCGAATGACTTCCTATTTTAAATGATTTTCCTTCAATATCAATACATTCTTTTTCGATAGCCGCTCTATCTACAAGCTTAATCACACTATCATCCCCTTGCGCATATTGGCGTATCATCTCAACGTATTCATCTATTAACTGAATTTCATAAATATCAAATAATAAAATTTCATCGATTCTAAAGTGTATAGAATACTCCATTTTTGGTTGTATTTGCTTTAAAAACTCTATCTTCATACTTGTTACTGCTTCTATAGGCAATATCTCTGGTCTTATAATTTCTTCATAAAATTCTCTATATGCTGCTACTTCCCTATTTTTTCTGCTATCAAACCAATTTAAAACTTTACTAACATTTTTTCCTTTAACTAAAAATCTTAGATCTTCATTTTCATAAAATCCCTCTTTATCTTCAAATGTAATATTCAACTTTCTCTCAATACTAATAAACGAGCTGTAGACCTTATATACACCACCAACAGGTTGCAATTGTTCTATTTTACTCCCTTTTATTAAAAGATACTTATCATCTATTTTTATTTTATATAGATAAGCAATACTAAACCTAATATCTTTATCGTATTTTAGTACTGATTTTATAATCAGCCAAATTCTTCTATAATTATCATAAAATCTACCGCAAAAAAAAGAAATTACGTTACTAATTAAATTTATAACTATACTTTCTAACACTTAAATTTCCACCCTTTCATTATTACTGCTTAACTTCTTTTAGAACTTTATAGTCTACTATCTTATTTTTTACGAACAATATCCTCCTAATCATTCTTCTGCCTTCAACCATACTTCATAATAAAATACCAGGCTATAGCCATGGCACAATCCTATCAGATATATAAATTTTATTTTAATAGTATATGAAAGTTCCTACTCCAGTATCATTGTACTTGTATTTATATAGAATATTCACCTGCGCTTCATTGCCGTTCCAATACGCACTTCTTTAGAAGTATGTCCCCATTTTATCTAGCACTCCCATCTCCTAATACATATTTTAGAAGTGTTCGATTTATTACAAGTTTTGCTAAGTTTTTACCATTATAATTTAGAATATGCTTCTAATCTTGCTTCAATAGAAGACATAAGCCTTATTCCCACTATTTTCTCTCATATCTCCCAAAAGAATACTATATATCGGATTTTATTAATTATATTTTACCATATATTGTATTTAATACAAAATTCTGAAAATAAAAACAGAGCGATTTCTCGCTCTGCCACTACTTTTATTTAGTACTAAAATATGAACCCTTATCTTCGCTATATTTAATTATTATTTCTTGAATATATCTAACTAAACTCATATCCACACTTATATATTAACTTATCCTGACAAAAATAATATATAAAAGATCTATAACCTATAATTTTTAGCACTTTATTATAAGTACCTCTATTTATTTTACTAATCTTTTTTATACAACATTAACAATCGATTTAATTCAGCACCAATACTTTTATAATCGAATGTATCTCTTGCATAACTTATCGCTTTTTCTACTTCCGATTTTAGATGAGCCTCATCTTTCATATATTCTACCATTGCCTTGGCAAAGCCACTAGATGTATAGTCATCCACTACCTTACCAATGGTTTCATTATTTGTTGTATCTCTTACAAAAGCACTATACCGGCTAATAATGGGTATACAGCCAAAATACATGCCTTCTAACGTTGCTATACATGTACTTTCCGTTCTACTAGGCATACAAATAATTTTCGACTTTTTTAATAGGTTAGATAATTCATTCCTATCTGTGATATTTCCTAGCTGAACTATGTTAGGTGCAAGCATTGGATTATCTTCTAAAAATTTTGCGATATACTGCGAAAACTCCGTTGTTTGTGGTCCTACAAAGTAAAATTTCCATTGGCTACGTAAATTATCAGGAATTTCTAATATACTATCCAAAAGTAACTCAGTATTTTTTTCATAAATGCCAAGTCTACCAACAGTAATCACAATATTTTCTTTTTGTTCTATATTTACTGTGGCATCATCGATTCCTAATGTAGATACACCATTTGGTAGATAATGTAATCTACCTTTAAACATAGAGGTGTCTTTTAAAGTATTATAATACTCTTTTGTTTCTACAGTAAAAAAATCAATCCATCTACTTTTAAACGCTTCAAAACGACTGCGCCAGAAGAAGAAGTCTCGGTTGGGAGCAAAATGCTCATAGCCCCCCTTCCCCATATCTAATTTAACATATACAACGATTTTAGGATTAATTTGTTTACATAGGTTTGCTAATTTGTATGTCGTATTGCCATAATTAAAAAATATAACCGCATCATAACTTATAATATGATCTTTTATATATTTTTTTATATCTAAAACCTGTTGTTTAAATTCTAAGCTCTCTGAAATTTTGGTAACGCACACCGATTTCAAAAATTGAGGATTCCACTCTGCTTCATACTCACTATTATTACATCCACAATAATTAGCTGTGTAATTAAAAGATTTATTCAATTCATACAATAACATACCCGCATCTTTATAGGCAATGACAGAATCGTATGATGGACCTGATAAAATTTCTAGTATTCTCATATTTCACTCTACTATAAATAATACGCATCTACAAAAGCAACAGGATCTTCAAATAATTTGTAGGAAGATCGTATTTTCTCATCTTCCCATTCCCACCATTTCATGATAAGCAATTTTTGAATTATTTCTTCTGGGAAACGATATCTAATAATTTTATTAGCTCCCACTACAATCGCATATGGTGGCACATCTTTAGTTATTATACTACCAGCACCAATAACAGCTCCATCACCAATTGTAAGATTGTTTAAAATTGTGCAGCGTGCACCAATCCAAACATCATTACCAATCACTGTACTTTTCTTAATAGGTAATTCATTCGGATATTCTAATTCCGATTGCCATGTAGTAACATAGTCTATTTTATGCCCATTCGGAACTACTAATTGATCAACCGCAATAGAACAATATGCACCAATAGACTTAATTATATCATCCCTTATATATTTATATCCCCAAGTAAATTTCCCAACGGGAATTCCTGAATATTTTTCTGTATAATATCTCGCTAAATTATCTTTAAATCCATATTTTTTTAATGATAATTTATAGATATATTCTGGATAAATTCTGCTACCCTTGATTCTATAAACCATTTCTGCCAAATAAGCATCCATTTTAGAAATATCATATTTCTCAATTAGTTTATTATCCATCATTTTCTCCAGTTATTAATCGATATTCTCCCAAAGATTTTCCTTCATCATAGCATCTTTGAATTTCTGTGATAACTTTTTTTACAGATATTTGTTTCATACATGTTGGATTCTCACACCAACCAGGTCCTTTAAATAAATAGTCACAAGGTGAACATTCTATTTCAGCATGTATGCTAGCAAATATGCGTTGTGGCATCCCTCTCCAATCAGGTTGCGACCCATATAGTCCAATTACCGGTGTATCAACAGCATTTGCTACATGAATTGGGAAACTGCACCCATTAACAACCATATCTGCTAATCGTATAACTTCTCCTATTTCAAGGAGATTTGTCTTTCCTCTTAAATCAACCACATTACTAGGGAATTCTATGTCATTATATTTTTTTGATGGAACACCAATAATAACCACACTTTTTTCTAGTTCTTCTAACTCCCTAAATAGGTCCAACCAGTATTCAATAGGCCAATCTTTCGCATGTCCGCCTGTCTCTAGGCTGCAAACTATAAAATCATCATATAGTCTATTCTTTAATAATTCATTTACGTTTTTCTTTTCTAATTCACTTCCTTCAGGATAGAACAAATGGTCCCAGTCTGGTATCTGTGTAATATCTATTTGCAGTATATCTTTCACAAAATCAGCATATACCACTGGTTCATACGCATAGTCCATCCAAGACTTTGGTGAAATAAGATCCGTTAAAAAAAACTTCCTTTTATGAGGAAACCCTATTCTCTTTTTTACTCTTGCTAACCAATAAATTATAGAGATACGATATAGCGTATCCATTAGATATACAATATCAGCTCTCCATATTTTTTTTATAATATTCCAAGAACTTTTATAGCTTTTATCAAATCCTAGATATTCGTCTACAAATGGACATCCCTCCATTAGGGCTCTAGCATTTTCTTCCCCTACTACTATTAGCTTAGTTTCTGGCAAGAGCGTTTTTATTCCTCTCAATATAGGGGTAAGCATCACCATATCCCCTAAACCACCAAATCGACTCATTACAACTTTTTTGTACATATTATTACCTTAGCAATTCCTATTTTATATTAATGTTATTTAATAACTGTTCCCACTCATCCCATATTCTATCCGGTGCATACACTTTCATACTTGTATTGGCATTTACCCCATATTCTACACGTAATGCCTGATTCCCCATTAATTTCTTTAATCCTCTAGCCAATCCATCGACACCAGCTTCACACAGTATTCCATTATATCCATCAATGATTAGTTCATTAACAGCGCTACAAGATGCAAAGCCCACTGCAGGTAAGCCCTTACTCATTGCTTCTCCTAATGATAGTCCAAACCCTTCATAAGCACTTGGAAAGGCAAAAATATCACAACTTACTAATGCCTCTTCTACATCATTTGTTGATCCCGCAAAATAAATACGATCTTGCAAACCATGCGTTGAGATCATTAACTCCATTTGTTTAAAAAAAGCTTCTCCTTCTTTTGCGCCCCATAAAACTAACTCCCAGTTTTGAAACTCGTCTGCTAATTTACAAAATGCTTCTATTAACAAGTGTGGTTGTTTGTGATTTTTTGATAATCTTGCTAAAAAACCAATTCTATAGATTTCTTTTGTTCTAGTTAAATCTACTTGTTCCTTGTATTGTGGAATTGCATTACCAATCACAGTCACCTTAGCATTCGGCAAATGATGTAACAGATGTTCTTTAAAGGATGGTAAAAGAACTTGATTCATTGCACATTTCTCTACAGCTGGTATTTCTGCTTTTGGATAAAAGTAAAAATAATCTTCTGGATCACCATGACTCATTGTGACAACTGGTATGGAGATATTTAAATCCATAACCAACAGTTTTGTTGCTGCTGGTTGAAAACTAACAATTACGTCAGGTTGAGTATCTTCTAATACTTTTTTTAATGGTGTCAATAAATATGTTTCTGCAAATTCATTATTAATGGTTCTCGCTTTTTGCTTATTAAAAATTCGATACCATTCACGTTTTAACCGTAATATAAAGGGATAGGTCACCCTTTTTCTATCCATATTCCGCAAATCATATTGTAAGATATCTCTATTTATTGGATAGTAAAATTCTCCAGATTGTTCATCACTATATACTAATACAACCTCATGGCCCCGTTGGTACATTTCATTGGCAAATGCACAAGTTACCTTGGCTAGTCCACCACTATCGTCAACCATTTTTGTAAAATTAGCCAACAAAATTTTCATATTACATCCCTCTCAAAACTCCTTGAATTAGCGCCTCATGACTATATGCTTTGTTAGCCTCTTCCAATGCCACTTTAGTTTGTACTTTTTTTGTACTTAACAAATCTACTAATTCTTGCATAGCATGAATAATATCCGTTTCTTCCAACGATTTTATCACACATCCAATAGGGAATTGCTCTAATACCTCTGGATTTAATTCTGGTGATACTAGTACTGGTTTGTTATATCCAATGGCTGTAAATAGCATGGCTCCCCAATGGTATCTATATCTCTCAGCTGCATATGGCATTGCAATGGCATCCACAGATAACAGTGCATCTTCCCAATCTTTTCCAATCAAGTTTTCATGACGGAATACGATATTAGGAATATCTTTGTACTTTTCTATAAGTGAGCTAAATAATGCGGTATCCTCAGGTTTTGCCGTTGCACCTTGTACTACCAATTCAACAGGTACTGAAAAGTTTGCATGCATAAAAGCTTGTATGAATGGCTCTAGATTTTTTTCTCTACGGAATTGTCCAAAAAAGCCAATTCGCAGTGGTCCCTCATTCCTTTCTAGAGACACAGTAGTATCAAATACTGGCTTAAACACAGGTGGAGCCACTAATTGAACATTAGTTAAACCACTATTAGCAAAATCATTTCGCAATGTAATGACGTGTAAATGAATATTCTTATACGACTGTACTCGTCTAGCTTGTTTTTCAAACTTAGGTTGTTCCTTAGGGTTGATACCATGAAATATGATATGTACAGGAACTGGCGAGTTTTTTAATTCACTTCTCAGCAAAGATTTAATATAGCGATATGTCGCTGTAGGAATTATTATGGCGTCACAAGCATCTTGTTTTGCTAATTCATAAGCACTGTTAAACCATGCTACACGTCGTTTCTCACGTTGTAAGGATCGCCATAGTTTTTGATACCAAGTTGCTCCTGCATACGTGACTACTTCGCCACCTTGCAACTCATAAACAGGCACTCCATAATCAACCTTAAAGGGGAATTTTTCCGGCACAAAAAATATAGGTTCATGCCCTTGTTGTTTCATTTCATTCACAAGGATTCTATCAAACTCTACTTCATGACCTGCTGGCATGATAATGCTTTCTAATATGGCAACTCGCATGGGAACTCCTTACCGTAATTTTATAACGCTTTAATTACAACTTACCATTGGATTTATATAAATAATACAACTTCACATATTTTGTCATGGTGTAAAAGTAATGATTCACAGACAAGACCCATCCCATTTTCCCATCTAAAATACCACCTTGTAAAAGATACATTTTAATAAATGCCCAGAATGGCCGAAACACAATATCTTTCAAAAAGGAGACAGATTTATTAGCCTTTTTATATTTTTCTGCTGATAAGGTTGTATATTTGTTTAATTTATTAAAATATTGCTCCCAATTATCGTAGGTGTAATGGTACATAGGTGCTGTTAATTCTTTCTTATCATAAGGTGTAAAAATCGTAGGATGAACATATCCTTCTACATAGGAACCTTCTTTGGGCATCAAACGGCATACATAATCTGGACGTAGTACTCCATGAGTGGCTACATTATGATGAAAGCGATTATGTCGTTGTATCCAGTATGTTAAATCCTCTCCTTGTACAGCTAAATTAATCTCTTTGCATAGCTCTGAACTGCATCGTTCATCCGCATCAATAAAAAATATCCAATGACTGCTAGCTTGCTTTATAGCAAACGTTTGTTGAGTTCCCCAATCGCCATTCATTGAACGATGCACAACTTTTGCACCTAATGACTCTGCAATGGATACTGTATTATCTTCACTACCATCATCGATAACAATCACTTCATCAGCAAAAGGTTGACAACTTTCTATACAATCCTTAATATTCTGTTCTTCATTTCTTGTTAAAATTAGCACACTAACTGTATTCATAAACTTCCTCTTATGTATCGACATATGACAAAGACTATCACCTTTCGTGATAGTCTTTTATTCATCTTTTATTGTATCAAGTTTACGCCTTGTATTCAACAACAGGTTATACATGATGTCGAACAATGGCTCCTGTTACTTCCATATATGCCTGTTGTAAAGCTACTACATTTGTTAAATTGTAATCATATACTTGTGTTCCATCTAAGGTCTCTACACTTTGATCTTTAAAAAGTCCAATATGACTATTACTGAGCCAATGATATGGAGTTACAATAAATTTTTGTGGTTCAAACAAAGATGGGAATAAACTTACATATTCATACTCTTTAGGTGCTATTAACTCCATAATAGTTGGCAAAATATTCATGTGCGTTCCTATTCTTACACCATTTAATAGGCTTTTATCAAAGTCTTTATGGGATAGATAAAATGCTGTACTTATATCTTCGCGTAATCGATGAACCCTACCTTTATCTTGACATGGCATAGGTAACCTTCTCGTATGGTCACCCGTTACTATAACTAGACTATCTTCGTAGGTTTCTTGAACATAACGCACAAACTGACTTAAATAACAATCACAATACGCATAAGTACCAATATCTTCAGCATATTTGTATAAATAGTCTGGCAGTTTTTTTAACAATTCTTCTTTTTCAAATCCATACTTTTCAATTGGAATCGTGTACGGTCCATGATTTGAGGTAGTATAGATAAAATGAAATTCATAGTTACCTGTATTGTTTTCATCTAACTTTTGTTGTATCCCCTCTAAAAACAAATGGTCATAGACTCCCAACCACGTATGTGGTGTATCACTAGATGTAATATCAAACCCAGAATAAACATTATAAAATCCATTTCCTTTAGCAAATAAACCTAAGCTAGACCAGGATAGGGAGCCACCATACCACAGCGAACATGTATACCCTAACTCTGAAATCTGTTTTCCCAATGATGTTGGTAGTTGATGATTCCAAAAATATGCTTTTTCATTCAATTCTAAATTTACATCGTAAATACCATTTAACATAGAGCTAATAGAAGGCTGAGATATTAGTCCTCCTGCCAAAAAATTATCGATATGAATTGTAGTACTTTGTTCACGAATACGTCGCCCTGCATTAGCAATTGGTATATCTTTATATACATCATCAAATGCGAACTGACTATAACTTTCTTCTACGATTAAAAATATCTTTTTAGGCTTTTTAATTCTTGGTCCAGTCGTTTTTCTACGCAAAGAATTCCAAATCGCACCTACTAAATCATGTTCAACCTTAATCATAGGCTTTAAAATTTGAATAGACTCCGCATCACTATGTGCTAATATTTCTTGCGGTTTTGTCCGAATAGCTAATTCAAAAGCAATTAAATCATCGATACAAGCTTTCGCAAAAAACATATCTCGCTTAACTACTTCAGGCACTGTGTCCCATTCAGGTTTATTACGATGCTTAAATGTACCACCGTAACGAAACCAATAATATACGATTACTGTGGCTATTACTGTTACCGTATTAACTATATAGTACATAGTTTTCGAATAAACTGTCGGCACTGCAAGAGTTCCTACTTCTAACACCCAATTAAGGAAGTAGTACATTCCTATTGTATAGATTGGCAAGGATAGCAAAATCCACCATCCATGATTTTGGTTAAAGAAAATATCTAACAAATTTCTTTTATCTGCATTTCTTCCTAATCGCAAATTTGAATTATATGTATCCTTGTAATGATAATAGAAAATTAATTTTCCTAAAAAAGCTATATATACTACAAGGAAATATAAAGTTCCCAAAATCACTCTAATAGAATCACCATGAACGTAAATAGATTCAAGCCCCAGTGAAGGCAATGTGACTAGCAAAAATAAAAATAGTAGCACATAGGCATTAAAGTCCATACCCCACCAAAACCCATAGTTAAAGCATGTATGCCATTTTTGTTCTTGACCTTTATACGTTCGATTCGGTGCAAAATGGTAGATAAATAAAAATCTAAAGATAGCACATAGTATGGGACTTAGCAGAAAAATTTTTATATCTTGTTGTAAGCCTTGTAAAATTGAAAGTTCCATAATTCACCATAATATCTTAAAAAAAGTAATGTATAACTACCGACAATAAAGGTTCTGGCATATATTCTTCCCTATTACCTAGGTCTATACTATCTAATATCCGGTGAAATTCTATCACGAATATAGATTTATTTGAACAGCCGTTTCCTATACCATTCCACAAGCTCTTTTAAAGTCTCTTCTATGGTATATTCTGGTTTCCATCCCAATGATTCTAGCTTACTGCTATCTATGGCATATCGCAAATCATGGCCCAATCGGTCTGGCACATAAGTAATAAGTTCATGAGGTTTTCCTAATACATTTAACATTAGTTTCACCAGGTCAATATTGGAAATTTCTTCACGAGCCCCTATATTATACACTTCTCCTACTTTACCTTTTTGTAGGATATAATCAATGGCCCTACAATGATCCACAACATGAATCCAATCTCGTACATTCAATCCATCGCCATAGACTGGCAATGGTTTCCCTTGTAGCGCCTTTTGTATCATAAGAGGAATTAATTTTTCCGGATACTGATGAGTTCCATAATTATTAGAACATCTAGATATTGTTACTGGCAATCCATAGGTTTTATAATAACTCAATACTAATAGGTCTGAAGACGCCTTTGAAGCTGCATAGGGACTAGTAGGTTTTAATGGGCTTTGTTCCGTAAATGGACTCCCACCTTGTAGAGGCAATGCACCATATACCTCATCGGTAGATACGTGATGAAAATGCTCTATTCCATAGCGCAAACAAGCATCAAGCAAAACGCCTGTACCGATGACATTTGTCTCTAAAAACACTTGTGGCCCTACAATACTTCGATCTACATGGGTCTCCGCTGCAAAATGTACTAATATATCTGGTTTATGGGTAGCAAACAAAGTGTCTACAAAGTCAGCATCTCGAATGTTCCCTTCTACCATAGTAAACCGTGAACGATTTAAGAAATCTGCTATATTGTTCTTATTCCCTGCATAGGTTAAGGTATCTAAACAGATAAAAAAATCATCTGGATAGGCCTTCATCATATATCGTAAGAAATGGCTACCTATAAAGCCACAACCGCCTGTAACTAGGATTTTCATATACTCTCCTATACAAAAGAAACCCGCTACATAAGTAGCGGGCAAGCTGGCATGCTCTAAGACGATACCATTTTACTACTTATTTTATAGCACAAGCATATTACTATTATCAATGCAATTAAGATATTCAAGAGTTTATTTTATCCAAATTATTCTTAATATAAATTAATAAATCAATTGCATTATTTATAATTTTTTCAAATACTTCTATTTTTGATATTTCTCCTATTTGAAAAATTTTAGCAATTTTATTATAATTTTTACCTTTTTTATGAGCAGCACTTGAGGACCTTAATTCTTGTAAGTTCCTCAAAAATTTTATTTTATCTTCATAGTCTGTCAGTTTGTACTGACTAAATAGTGCCTTTAATTTTGAAATACTACCAGATAATTTTTCGGTTTCTGATGATAGCAATAATTCAACGCCTCTTTCATTCACCGAATCTATAATCAATTTTACGAGAGCTAATATTTGTTGATCAAATTCAGCTTGCGATTCCAAGAATGGAATTCTAAGTGTTTTAAGTATATATTTATCATCGTTATGCAGTTTTAGAAATAATGGATAACCAAATTTTTCTTTAAATATTTGATTTAACTTTTTATATTCATTTTGAAAAATAAAAATAGGAGATTCCGATGAACCAAACCTACTTAAAAAATCCAAACTGAACTTTAATTCGCTAATTTTTCCATCAATCGTAATATTGTAATTTTTCCAGTGCATCTGCTCTTTTCTCGAAAGATTCCTTCCTAAATCACCAAGATAAGCTGAAACGTATTCATTGCTTTCGTTGTCAATATATATCGACCATAATGTTCCACAGCATAATAACCCTGATTCAATAGAATACTTATCAGGATCATCATAATATTTTTTTAATACCTCTCGTTTAAAAAATACTAGCGTAAGATAATTCGGTGATTCATTATGCTCTTCAAAACAGTTTGACAGCATTGAAGGATCAGATGTACAGAATATTTCATTTCCATCTTCGTCAACACCAATAGCGTAGTCTTCATACTCCTTACTTTCAGTATACGGCCAATATTCACATTCTTGAATAGGACAGCCATTAATTGCTGTTTTTGCATAAAGTATTGAGAACGGATTACCGCAGTTCTCGTAAAATGATAGCGTGTATATTTTATTATCCATCACTTCAGTATTAGAATCTTTAGGCAAACTTTGATCAACCTTAGTTGTAAAATATCTGCTATCACAATGAACAAGCATAACCATACCTTTCACAGAAAGATATCTCTTTAAATATTTTCTGTCTACAGTTACAAGGCCCTCTTCTATTCTTATTACAGTTTTTTCTTTTATCAAATCAACATATTCATTTTTTGCTCTATCAAAAAATAAGTTATTAAGCAATCTAAACTCTTCAACAATTTCAAGTTCATCTTGTTTCTCAAGACCATGATAATTCCTTTCTATAACAAAAGGCTCCATATTAACTTGATTATTGAATCTCGAATAAATAGCTTCATCATCTCGAAATCCAATTTGATTAAAACCTGGAGAGATACCCTCCCAATTATTTGTATCAACTGTCTCTAATTCCCTGTTAGCAGACTCTAACGCAAACAATCTACATTGAAAATATGCATCGGTACCATATTTTTTTGTTCGACCATGAATTGGAATCATTACATTTCCATTGTTTGGAAATTTTTTGATAAAGTCCATCATTTCACTTTGATAAATTGAATTATCCATTAAATCACCTCTTTCATTTATTATTTTATATTATATAATTGTCGAATTGACTGCTCAATATATCCTTCAACAATCTCCGTAGATTCTTTTAATTTTCTCTATAGTAGAGTCTTATCAATAAGCTTTAATGTATATTTCCACATTAATGTAGCTGAAAGTCTTCCACTAAGTGCAAATTCTACAAAGTCATTATCGTCTGTTGTACAAAAAATAATGCAGACACGCCAAAGATATATGCCTCCTACTCCATCGTATTCCCTCTCACGATCCGCCACACGCTTATTGTCCTCAATGCCTTAATATACTTCGCATATTCTTCTGGCATAGCTTGACCTTGTTCATGGATACCACTAGCATCTACATACAAGCGATGGTTAAAGCCCATTTTTGGTTGTGTAAATAGACTTGGCATTAAGCTCATATATGTATCACCCTTACGACCTACTAGCTCTGCCAATGTAGGATTAATTTGTAAAGCACTACCGAAACTACTTTCACTTAGCCAACTAGGGTTGATACCTTGTCCATAGACAATGAATGGTATCGCCGAGAAGGTTGGAATATCTACTTGAGTGGCAAAGCTAAAGCGTTCAGAGTGGTCACCTGTAATCAAGGTTACCATCGTAGGATCTATCGCTTCTACCTCACGAATCATGTTACCCATTGTCATATCTGCATACCAGAAATGGCCGATTTCGTTCACCGTTTTGTCATCCTTTTTGATAGAGTCATCGCCTTTGCCAATTACTTTGGACGCATCAAAACCAGCTTTTGCTAGATCTACCGAATACGGTGGATGATTCGAGGATGTCATGATAAAATGGAATACTTTTTCGCCTGGTTGCTCGTTTTTCACATAGTTTGTAATGGCTTGGAATAAATCTCCGTCTGGAGCGCCCCAAGCATTGCCTCCTTCATAAGGGAAACTGGTCGCACCATGGAACTCGTCAAACCCTTGTGCTAGAGCAAATCTTTCCACATCTTGCCAAGTTCCAAATCCACCATACCAAAACACTGTTTTATAGCCAAAATGTTTCAACATTTGCGCAATACCAGTACCATATTTCGCTTTATAGGACTGCCCTTCATAATTTGGATATAAACCCGCATCGGCTAAGCCTGTAACAAATCCATTGATAGCTGGCATAGTGCCTGTGCCATGGGCTAGCATATATTTCGTGTGCATCGCTTTTGGTGAATTTTGAATCGCCTTGCCCTCTTGCACAATGTAAGTCCCTAATTCTTCATAGTTTGGCAAGAACGGCCACAAGCCGTAACTTTCACCTAGTACAAAGATAACATTATTCGGCTGTGTAGGTAATTTTTCTTCTGTAATAGTCCGTGTAAATGCTTCATCAATGGTGTTTGCTTGCGGATTACCTCCCACAGATTGGATGATCTCTTTCAGCTCAGCACCAGTAATGGTAATTCTCTTCGCTTGTTTAGATCGTTCATAAATAGTGGACACTCGTTTTAAGGCTTGTCCATCATCTAGAATTGCTTCATTTAGTAGATTAGACTTCGTCCGTGCTGCATTTTCCCAATGGATTGATCCATTATAGGTAAAAGCACCACCAAATCGCAATCCAATACCTACGGCAACTACTAATAAGATAGACCCTATAACCGTAGCAATTTGTTTGCCCTTACCATGTATCTGTACGCTCCAAGTGCGGTTAGTGTAAACTTTCATAAACATATAAACCATCACTGCACAGAACACAACGGCTAAAGGTAACCTCCAAAGTAATCCATATTCAGAAATTCCCGTTTGTAAGGTCGCCCCAATATCGTCATGAGCACCGTTGATAATCATGGCATTAAAGGACGCATGGAAGATCGTAAAGTAAGGAATCCGTAAACAAAATAAAAACGTAAATAAGGCAGTGCTAATTCCGTATATCCAACGACGAATCGCCCAAGGTGAATACCATTTCCAACTCCCCCATATACCAGGTAATGTAGAAAATACAAACGTAAGCAGTACGATAGCCCCCGCTGTTTTTAAACTAATCCGAAATCCTAACCATAAAGCCTCAAGAATATCCCCGGCACCCACTTCGCCTAGTTGATCTTGAAAGAGCCCAATAAAGGCAATCCGAAACACCATGAATAGTGCGGAGAACCAAAGTAATCCTTTTACATCTAACTGTAGTCCACGTATCCAGTTAGATAGCTTTGTATGTCCCATGAGTCTACTCCCCTTATTACAAATTGTATCGATATCTATTGTGACAGAATATCGTCATCGTTCGACTATTATTACTTTCCATTATACTCCAAATTACCGTAACAATCAAAAAATCGCATACCATGACGTATCATGATATGCGATAATTTATATTCTCTTATGCGGTTCTGAAAGCTCCATGTTTCACAACTGGCTTACCTTCTCCTGTTTCACGTTGACGCAAGGTGCGACGCTCTGCACTGCGAATGACTTGAGACAAGTGTTTCACAAATAATTCTTGGATATATGGATTTTCTCCTAACCCTTCGTTCCAGATTGATACGCCATAGCCTTGTTGTCCTAACAAGGTAGCGATGGAGTCTGAACGTTCACCACCTAAGTAATCCATCAAGTGAGCTGATCCAATCAACGCCAATGGCACCACCAATACTTCTTGATGGTCCAATCGTTCCAACAACGTCAAAGCTTGTTTGAAATTAGGGAATCCATTGGCAGTAAATACCACCACATTTTGCCCGGCGCCGTACAAGCATTTTAACTGTAACGCACTGTATTCTAATTGGTTTTGTCCATTTGCCATTAATAACACAGTTTTATTTAAAGCACGAATATTAATATGTTTGATGATGGCTTCTATCGTATCGGAGTAATCGTCAGCATAGTTCTTCACGCCTAAGGAGTTCAACAATGGTTTACCCACCGTAGCACGCAAGCCACGATCATGAGCTTCTTTCATCACTTCTTTACGCATTTGTACATAACATTGGTCCCACACTAAGGCAAATGGTTGTACAAAGATATCTGTTACACCTGCATTCGCCAAGCTTTCAATGGCACCAATTAATGTATAGACTTGCGCATCATATTTTTCGTTCCATTTATCTACCAATGCGTCCGATAAAAACACACGACGCACTTCCACGCCAGGATACATTTCCATAATCCGTCGTTCCATAGCCCCTACTGATGCTTCCACCGCATCTCCGTAGATAGAACCGAATGTTGCTAACACAATACCACGTTGATTCATATATGCCTCCATATTAATTCCTTGTTTGTTGGGTTACATAAACACACTTCTTAATACTTATGATACGTCACGTTTTGCATTATGTCAATGATAATTTTTCTCATTTTTGAAAGTTATATCAATGAATATACACCTTAGAAATATACATGAATCCATGCCCAAATATTCCTCTATTCTTGCACTGTGTCACTAATTAGATAGCTAGCTCTAAAAGCTTTTTATATAAATAGCCCCCACATTTGAAAAAGAGCAAAAAAAGATTTGAGAAAAGATCTTATGACCATTCTCAAATCTTAACATCACTAAACCTTTAACCAGGAATAACTCCTACCATTCTATGGTTGTGAAATAATCCGTGGCGCTGCTACCTTGAACACTTCACGCAACAAGGGTAAGAATCGACCTTCAATCAATGTTCGATTTCGTTCACTTTTTGTAATCAACCATAAAGCCGTCCCATTGTATTTGATAGAAATTAAACTATTGATATATTGATCAAAATCAGATTGCCCCATTTTTTCACGTAATTCCAATAATAAAGAATGTAATGGCTCTCCTTGATACTCTGGGCGTTCCAATACTGGCGTAAACACCACTTCATAAACAGAATCGCTATATTGATTCGGACCTGCAGAACTTTGAAAATCCATGATAACCTCCTATGCAGTATATTGTAATATACCTTTTATATACAATCATTCAGATTCCTATGACTACTTATATACTAGTCATGCGATGTGTCTACGCGCCTTAAAGCGTCGTACATACTCACGCATAAGTCGTGTATCTAATTCTCTATACAATCGTACCACGCCACGACGTATAGTTTTATTATAGATAGCCGTCAAAATCCACACGAGGATGAAAGCCCCTAGTATATCTCCAGGGTAATGGTTACCTACAAAGACACGAGAAAAACCTACTAAGATAGATCCGTAGACCATCCAAGTACCCCATTTCCAACGATAGAATAAAATCCCACAAGCGATGGCCATTGTACCTACTGCATGGTCACTTGGAAAGCTAGCATCTGCAGCATGGTTCAATATTAAAATAGTTTCAGGATGCTCCACAAACGGCCGACTTTCATAAAACATAGATCCTAAGATAAAACTACCGATTAAACACAATACCAATAGCACACCGGTAGCGAAACTTTCAGCACGCAGCTTGAAACTGTTTACACGGAATCCTTTTACAAATAGCCCTGCTAAGACGAGCATATATACATAAGGTACAAGCTTAGAAATCGTTATCATCAGCGCGTCGATGATAACACTACGATTAGCCATACTATTGATCAGCAAAAACAGCCAGTCATTCATTATAACACCTTCCATTTCCTAACAAAGAGATAGATTATGTATTATTATATCACGTTTTCTTATCATCATGTAAAGAATATATGGTGCCTGGCTCTCATGATAAAATAACATTGCCTTCATACCCTCGTTATAAAGTTCATATCACACACCTGATTAGAAACAAAGATTAATACACACACTCTCTCTACATAGATAGACAAAAAGAACCCCTAGAGGAGTTCTTTTTCTGGTATAAATTAGAATTGGTAGTTCAGATCTAGACGGTACAATTCTGGTTTATTTACGTTATCCTGTGTTTTACTCTTGAAGCTAGCATATGCTGACAAACCAAGGTTCTTAGTCAATGTATAATCTACAGTCGCTAACCATCCTTTTGAATTAGCGTGAGCAGGCACAAAATTATAGTAATATGTAGGAACATCATATGTTGTATGTTTTACAAATGTTTCCTTCTTAAAGTTAAAGTATTGCACCTTCACGTCCCAAGTTTTAGATTGTAGGATATCAGCTTTTCCATAACCACCTCCTACAATCCATGATTCTCCATCAGCACCTTGTCGTTCTTTTCTAGCATATTCACCACCAAGCCAAATTTTGTTATCGCTACCCAAGTAAACATCTAAAGAACCACCAAAAATATCTGTCAACTTTTTAGTCTTATCATTATTAGACTTCGAACTGTGTCGATCAATATAAAATCCTTTTAAGTTTACGGATTGATTTGGACGATATCCAACTTCATAAATGGATACAGCTTTTTTACCATTACTATTAATATATCCGAAGGAAAGATTAGTATTTAACTTCTCATCACCAATACGAAGCTTAACTCCCGAAAAAGAATCATCATATGTTAAGCCATTACCGACAATATAGTCCTTGTGACCTACTGTAGCTAGCACATGTTTACCAAATTGATGTTGTACATACACTTCATCAACACTTGTTCCTGAATGACCTTCTTCATCAAATCTTGTATCACCCGTAGAAAGACGTACTGCTGCCTTGGTTTTCTCATCAATTGTAGCTTCAAATTTTAAACGAGCCCTATAATAAAATGAAGATTTACCATTAAGCGTCTCTGTTCCGTGCTCTCCAGGATACACATTATCATATCTTAACCGTGCATCTCCACTAAATTTAAAGTTCCCCACTTTATCTTCTAATCGATTCACTCGCACGCCAAATGCTTGTAATTCGTTAGCAAATTCATTTGCCAAACGTTGGATAGTTGCTCTTTGCTCAGCTGTTACTTCATCTTGATGCGCATCGGCTCTGGCGATCATTTGCGCCATTTCATAACGAGTGATGTTACGTTGACCTTTGAACGTGCCATCTGGATAACCTTCGATAACCCCTTCTGCTGCCAATCGTTCTACAGCTTGATATGCCCAATCTTGTGCTGTTACATCAGAAAATGGATGTGCTGCCAAGGCAGATGTTACACCCAACACCGCTGTTGCTGCTAATACTGCTAACTGTTTTCTCATAATAAATACCCTTTATAAAAACAAATAATACCCTTGTCCATTCATATAGAAGATCCGATACTGTTATGTAGTACTTTCCATTGAGCATCCCCGCATTCTCATCGAGTAGCAAGTAGCTCTACATGCATCCCCTTACTATATCTGTTAGACTTGCTTTAATAGTATCATAGGTATATATTAAATGCAATTTATATAGACATATATACACATTTTGTGAATATACGATTTATTCTGAAAGCAAATCATCATATGCTAATCCCTAGTATGTATCTACACCGATAGAATAGGTCTTACCCTGACTGATCTCTACTATCCATATAAAACAGCTGCATGCACTAGATTCCACAACATAACCATTATTAGCCTTTATGATGTTTATTATATAGTATGTTATACCCTGAATAATAAATTTATATTCTAGGCGCTCATAAGTATATTTTATACTATCAAGTATGCAAAAAAGAACTCCCGAAGGAGTTCTTTTTTATATGTGTAACTAGCAAATTAGAATTTGTAGTTAAGTTCTGCACGGTAAGATTCTGGTTTTGCTTCGTCAGCTTGATCTTTAGTGTCGATTGTTGCGTAAGCAGAAAGACCTACGTTTTTAGCTACAGTGTAGTCCACAGTTGCTAATACACCTTTGCGGTCAGCATTAACAAAGTTCCAAGTTGTACCGTATAATGGAGCTTGGTCTTTTACATCAAAGTATTGAGCTTTCACACCCCAAGTGCCAGCTTTAGCCATACTAGCTTCGCCGTAACCTACACCAGCAATCCATGCTTCGCCGTCAGCACCTTTTTGT
This sequence comes from Veillonella sp. CHU732, assembly GCF_003992085.1. Taxonomy (NCBI): domain Bacteria; kingdom Bacillati; phylum Bacillota; class Negativicutes; order Veillonellales; family Veillonellaceae; genus Veillonella; species Veillonella sp. CHU732. The sequence goes on along the minus strand of NZ_RQVC01000008.1, from coordinate 3,156 downwards.
TCTGCACGAACATATTCACCGCCAACCCAAACTTTATCAGTTAGATTAACGTCTACAGCTGCACCATGGAAGTCTTCTGCTGGAGTGATAGTTTTTTCATTTTTATGGAAATCTACAAAGTAACCTTTTACAGCCACTTTTTCAGTTGGCATGAAGTTCACTTGGTATGTATTTACTTCATGGTTTTGTTTAGGAGTTGCAGCTGTTACGAAAGCAGACTTTGCAGGACCTGCTAAAAGATAACCATAACCAACTGTTGCATTTAATTTATCTTTACCTACAGTTGCTACTGCACCTTCAAAAGTATCATCATATGCAAGACCACTACCTACTATTAAGTTTTGACGACCAGCTGTTACTGTTGCATATTTACCGAAGTTATGTTGAACATATACGCGGTCAACTTCTGTTTTTGGTCGAGCAGCCGTACCAAATTGTTTTTCACCTATTAAACGAATAACTGCTTTAGTGTTGTCGTTTACAGTGGCTTCGAATTTCACACGACCACGGTAGTCAAATGTAGAATGACGACCATCATTTTCTTTTGCTTTGTAACGAAGACGAGCATCACCAGTGAATTTGAAGTTACCTACTTTGTTTTCTAATGTAGCAACACGAACACCTAAGTTATTCAATTCAGCGGAGAATTCGTTAGCTAAACGGTTGATGATGGCATTTTGTTCTGCGTCAACACGGTCTTGACGAACCATAGCTTTTGCTACCATTTGAGCCATTTCGTAACGAGTGATGTTGTTTTGGCCTTGGAAAGTGCCATCAGGATAGCCATTCACTACGCCTTGGGAAGCCAATTGAGCTACTGCTTGGTATGCCCAATCTTGTGGAGTTACATCGGAGAATGGGTTTGCTGCGAACGCAGAAGTCACACCCAATACTGCTGTGGCAGCCAATACTGCTAAATGTTTTTTCATGATAATTACCTCTCATTGAAAAATAATAATATAAACATATCTCCTACATTCAGTTAGATTGCTTATATCCTCATATTACTTTTCCATGGAGTGTCCACGTTTCCTCACATTGTAGTAATACAATTCTATAACTAATCCACACTATATGTATTCGATATGTTCATATCATATCACAGCAACTATATAAATGCAATCTTTTTCACATTTTTTATCGTTATGTGTATTTATAGTCTCTCCCTATATAGGTATCCAAACTAGTATGGACGAGACTTTATTAATTCTAGAGGATGTTTCTTTTTGTGGGGAGTCTACTATCATATAATATAGTTAATAGCCTATACAGCGACAGATACAGGTATATCAGGCTTGTTGTAGATACTAGGCAAAATCATCAGCAACCTAGCTCTAAATCGACCGAAATGACGAACACCATAGCTATTCCGTTTCAATACTTTAGTTTTGTTAACTCATCAATAGCTAGTGCTGCCGGTAAATACTCTGGTATCCCAAAGTGAAAGGTCTTGGTAAACATGCGGATAACAGTGGTAGTGGATACATCTAGATCTTTAGCAATATCTGTATAAGTATGAGTGACTCTAGGCAACTTAATATAATAGATAACAGCGTTGCTTTCCTCATCAAATACGACATCATGAATAAAATTTGCTTTGATATTTGTAAAAAAATCAGTTTAATCTAATGTAGGCATATGCTTCAGTCATTTCTTATTGGTGTGGTTACTTATATTGTAAAGTAAACTGAATGATATGCCTACTTTTTTGCATAAAAAATATACCTCGGGGGGATGACTTTTGCTGTCCCCCAGAGATATTATAGAGCCATAAAATGTTGACGACTACTCTTGTATGAGTAGCTCCAACATTTATTATAAAGCAAAAAAGAACCCCCGAAGGAGTTCTTTTTATATGTTTAACTGTCAAATTAGAATTTGTAGTTAAGTTCTGCACGGTAAGTTTCTGCTTTAGCTTTGTTATCTTGACCTTTAGTATCAATTGTTGCATAACCATTAAGGCCTACGTTTTTAGCTACAGTGTAGTTTACTGTTGCTAATACACCTTTTTGATCTTTATCAATTAAATTCCAAGTAGTAGATACTACAGGAGCATCTTTCTTGATATCGAAGTATTGAGCTTTCACACCCCAAGTACCAGCTTGTTTAATGTTAGCTTTACCATAGCCTAAGCCTGCAGTCCAACCTTCACCATTAGCACCTAAAGTTTCAGTTTTAACATATTCACCGCCAACCCAAACTTTTTTGCCAAGAGTAAGGTCAAGGGACGCACCATATGCATTATCTACACCATCTTCATGTACATCAGCATAGAAACCTTTTACCGCTACTTTTTCAGTTGGCATAGTATTTAATTGGTAAATAGCTATTTGTGCATTTTCATTACGTTCGCCTTCAAATTTTAATGTTTGGTATTTACCTGCTTGTAAGTAACCATATGCAACAGATGCATTTAATTTGTCTTTACCAACGTTAGCTACAACACCTTCAAACACATCATCATATGCAAGCCCTGCACCAACTGTTAAGTCTTGACGACCAGCTGTTACAGTTGCATATTTGCCGAAGTTATGTTGTACATATACACGGTCGAGAGCTGTAGTAGGATTACCTGCTGCACCAAATTCTTTATTATTAGTAGCTAAACGAACAACTGCTTTAGTATTGTCGTTTACAGTTGCTTCGAATTTTACACGACCACGGTATTGGAATTTAGAATCACGTGCATCATTAGAACCAGTGTAACGAAGACGAGCATCACCAGTGAATTTGAAGTTGCCCACTTTGTTTTCCAATGTAGCTACACGAACGCCTAAGTTGTTCAACTCAGCGGAGAATTCGTTAGCTAAACGATTGATGATTGCATTTTGTTCAGCGTCAACACGATCTTGACGAACTAATGCTTTAGCAACCATTTGTGCCATTTCATAACGAGTGATGTTGTTTTGGCCTTGGAAAGTGCCATCTGGGTAGCCGTTAACTACGCCTTGAGCTGCCAATTGAGCTACTGCTTGGTATGCCCAATCTTGTGGAGTTACATCGGAGAATGGGTTTGCTGCGAATGCAGAAGTTACGCCCAATACTGCTGTTGCAGCTAATACTGCTAAATGTTTTTTCAGGCTCTTTGTCAAATGTGGGGGCTACTCATGTAAAAGCTTTTAGCGCTAGCTATGGAAATAGCTAGCGCTATTCTTT